>JABUFC010000007.1 GCA_013314715.1 Bacteroidales bacterium
TATATTTGACGGAATACCATAGAGCTTATTCGTTTTTTTATCACGTAAAATACTTAGTTGTACACTTAACAACGATTGACGTATAACTTGTGGTGAGACAGCCTTTCCTAACACTCGCATACGATATAAGATCTTTGCAAAACGCCTTTATGTCAACAAATCCTTCATGTCATTGAGAATGAAGAGTTGGTATTGTGTTGTGATGCCGAGAAATCGGGATCGCTATGACGAAAAAGGAGTTTTGCAAAGGTCTTATTTCCCTGATTTTGATTTTCAACCTTTGGCATCATTTTTAAAATTGGAAGTTTTTTTGAATCTAAAGTACAAAATCTTGCATATATTTTACCCCAAAAACTCGTTATGTTATTAACATTCTATTGTTTAAGCCGTTAATAGAGAGCGACTATTTAGCTTTAAAATGATGGTCAACTTTGTCTTTTCTAAGCCATAATTCTTTATTCGACAAGCGTGTAATTTCCCATATTGTAGTTTGAATAGAGTCGCCTTGTCTAGATTTTGTAATTTCTAATTCTATATCACCCTTAAATTTCCATGTGCCTGTATATCCTGTATTTTCGCTATAAGTTCCATCTTTGCTAAAAGTCATTACAACAGATGGTAAATTGGTAGTAACACTAATACCGGTTTCGGTGTAAATAATGGCCGCATATTCCCACGAGTGTGCAATACGTTTGTTTTTTGATCGAAACGTAAAAATTGGGCCATCTTCGTATTTAGTACACGAAAACATTAATGCAACCACCAAAAAGCTAACGAGAATATTTTTCATCATATTGCAAATATAAGTATTTTTAAATTCCGTACATAATTTTATAGACCATTTCTTTGAGCAATTCGTGTCCATCGGCAAGCGAATCAACTCCTTTTGACTTCATATCGTATTCGCGAATAAGATGTATATTTTGAATTAATTGATTGCGGGTATAATTTTTTGCAGTAAGTTTATATTCATCGAGAAAGTAAGGTGGTATTCCTAACTTTGAGGCTATTTCATTATCTGATAAGCCTTGAAAATCTTTTAGTAAAATTACTTTTGAAAAATATTCAAACAGCCATACAATGGTTTGTTGAACCGGGTGCTGACGTGGATCAGATTGAAAATACAATAAAATACGATTAGCTTGTGTAATATTTTTTGTACCAATAGCCTTTAAAAGTTCAGTATTATTAAAATCTTTGCTAACTCCTATAAGTTTTTCGACATGAGATACTTTTATTTCATTTTCGTTTTCGAGGAAAAGAAGCATTTTATTTATTTCGTTGATAATAGACGAAAGATTATTGCCTATAAAATCGGTCATTAAATGAGCAGCTTTGGGTTCAATTTGTTTCCCTCTTAGTTTAAACTGACTGGTAATCCATGCTGGAAGCTTGGTTTCGTATATTTTTTTTGAATCGAAAATTATACCTGTTTTTTCGATGGCTTTATAAATTTTTCTGTTTTTTTCGAGTTTTTTGCCTTTATAGCAAATAACGAGAATGGTAGATGGTAATGGTTCTTGCAAATAACTAAGCAAGGGATTAATTTTTTTGCCAATTTCGCTGGCATCGAGGTTTTTAATGTTTTGAGCTTCTTTAATAATAACAACTTGATAATTTGCCATCATTGGATATCGTTTGGCTAATGAAACTACCGATGCCAGATCAATATCCTTACCATAAGCGACTGTTAAATTAAACGACTTTTCAGCCTCATTTAAAACATTTTCCTCGATATAATCGGAGATAGCATCAATAAAATAAGGCTCTTCGCCCATTAAAAAATATATAGGCTTATATATTTGTTTTTTTAATTCGTCTGTTATCTGTTCGTAAGTTAATGCAGCCATATTTTAATCGTCAAAACGCAGATGTTTTACAGATTTTCCTTCATCTTTTAATTCAATTAATGCATCTATTCCTATTCGCAAATGATCTTGAACAAATTGTTCGGTAACATATTTATCAGAAGCTTCCGTTTTTATTCCGGTCGAAATCATTGGTTGGTCAGATACAAGCAATAAGGCACCACTTGGAATACCGTTTGCAAAGCCTACTACAAAAATAGTGGCTGTTTCCATATCGATAGCCATGGCACGAGTTTTTTCGAGGTAAAGTTTAAAGCGGTCGTCGTATTCCCAAACTCGTTTATTGGTTGTAAAAACGACACCGGTCCAGTAATCTTTGCCGTGGTCGCGTATAGTAGATGAAACTGCTCGTTGTAATGAGAATGCAGGTAAAGCTGGAATTTCAGGAGGTAAATAATCGTTCGATGTACCTTCGCTACGAATGGCAGCAATAGGAAGAATTAAATCGCCCAAACGATTTTTAGCTTTTAGTCCACCACATTTGCCTAAAAATAAAACGGCTTTTGGACTAATAGCGCTTAACAAATCCATAATCGTTGCAGCATTGGGACTACCCATACCAAAATTTATAATGGTTATTCCATTGGCACTCGCATTGGGCATATTTCTATTTTGCCCTAAAATAGGAACTTGATACCACTCTGCAAACAATTCAACATAATGGTTAAAGTTAGTTAAGAGTATATAGGGAGTAAATTCATTTAATGGTCTTCCGGTATATCGTGGAAGCCAGTTTTCTACTATTTCTTGTTTCGTCTTCATATTGTCCAATTTTTGCAAATGTACGAGAAAAAAATTAATCTTTTATTATCTGCATTAAATAAGGAATTATTCGATCGTCGGGCGATGGAGCATTATTATTTACGACTTTCCCGTCTGAACTCCAAATCATAAACTGAGGAAGTGCTTTAATTTTAAAATATTTTTTAAATTGCTTTTCATCGTTTTTACAAAATAAATATTCACCAATTAAATCATGAGATTTTATCATGTGTTTTAGCTTTTCTTTTTGCGGATATAAAACAATATTAATCACGTGCATTTTATCTAAAAATCTTGTTAAGCTTGCCTTTTCTTGTTTTAAAAAGGGCAAAAATTCATACGATCTAAAATCGGCAATCATCAAGTATACATACTTCCCTTTAAAATTTCTTAAATATAATTCGTTTCCATCTATGTCGATAAAGGGGAATTCTTCAAAGGCATAAATAATTTCGTCGTTTTTAATTTTTTGTCGAATATTAGTGGCCATTTGTTTTAGTGAATTTGTTTTGGCAACAAAAATCATCGAATCGAGTATGGTTTTAATACCTATAGGCGAAAAACGCACTTTATTGGGCAAATCGTTGCTGTAATAAGCATCGTGCAACCCTTTTAATATTACCAAATCGACCAACGTATCGTTAGTAAATGCAGGATTGCGTTTAATAGCTTTTCTTAATGCGATGGGACTTCGCAATTTTGTAATAGCATCGCTTACATCTTCGCCCCAGTGTGTTGTTGCATAATAGGACAAATAATCGTTAAATATTTGATTAAATAATTCAGTATATGCCGCATTATTTAATAACACAGGTTTATCGTTAAAATAATATTTAATGATAAAATTTTGATCGCGTTCGTACGACAAATATTTCATTAAAATAATCTTATAAAATAAATATTGTTTAAAATATTTCGATGAAACATGATCATATTTTACTGATAACAGGTTTAATAAAGAATCGACCGTACGTCGCTTTATTTTAAAGTGTAAAACCTTAAAATATTTTTGAACTAGCGTATCGATAGAATATTCGAGCCTACTGATGGATTCGTGAGTACAAGTGGAATCCATATTTAAAATGGTGGTATAAAATATGAAGGGTTCGAAATATGTATTTAATGAATCTTCTATAGTTAAAGGTTGTTTTAAGGGAACCTTTATTTTATATAAATTATTGGGTTCTACGCAAACTACTATTTCGTTTTTATAAAGAGGAATATGAACTATTTGAGTACTATGAATGTTTAGTTTTACTATCCACTCTCCATTATTATTTACTTTTGCCCAAGCTATTGTATCCCATATTTTAGTTATAAAATCTTTTTCTTTTAAAACATACAAAGTATCGTTGCTATAACTTTTATTTATAAACGAAATAGTTGTATTTTGCGAAATAGCAGAGGTAAAAATAAAAAGCAATAACAGAAAATAACTCCAATGTTTATTCATATAAATTAATTCCTTCGGGTACAAATCGACTCGCATCGCCTCCATATTTTAAAACCTCGCGCACAATTGTACTATTAATAGGGGTATATTCCGGAACTGTAAGCATAAAAACAGTTTCGATACCATTATTCAAAAACCGATTGGTTTGAGCAATAGCTCGTTCGTATTCAAAATCGGCACTTGTTCGCAAACCACGCAAAATAAATGAAGCTCCGATGCTTTTACAAAAATCGACCGTTAATCCTTGATAAGTAACAACTTCTATTTTAGAATTGTTTGCAAAAACTTGCTTTATCCATTTTAATCTTTTTTCAATCGGGAAAAACGATTCTTTTTTATCGGCATTAATCCCTATGGCAATATATAACTTATCGAATAAAGGTAAAGCTCTTCGAATAACCGATTCGTGTCCTTTTGTAATCGGGTCAAATGAACCTGGAAATACAGCAATTTTTTCCATTTTTATTATTTTAAAACAATAACTAAAATTTACAAATTTTATTACAACGAATCTAACAAAGCTGTCATAGCAGCATCGCTAATAGGTGATAACGATATATTTAAATGGTTATTAACTGTACTTACAGTTGTTTTTAGATAATAATAATAGAGCTGCTGTTGATTATTAATGCCCATCATTACAATTTTAACTGTATCATCAACTGGGGCAATGCCCGATGTTTGATTGTAAACCTGCATTAAACTTTTTAAGTTTGGAAAATACATAAAAGTTGCTACATTTTGTAGGTTATCGGTAGCAGAACTAAATGTATAATTAGTAAAATTTGTTCCTGTTGTTACTGCCTGTTTTCCACAGCCAATCCATCCTAGTCGAGATATTAAACCTAAATAACCGTACGAAGTAACTGTAAAATCTTCGTTGGGGTTTTGTACCCAATTAACAATGCCCGAACTTTCGACACCATAATGAATTTTCATTCCGTTTAACGGTGTTGTACTAGGCATTTCAACTGCCCAAGTTTTATTTGGACGCAACATTAGCTCCTGTCCGTTTTTAAACGCTCTAATTCGAATTTCTCCTCCTGTAGTAAGTAAAATGCCACTTGCAACGGTTGGCATCTGATAATAAATCATATCTTTGGGCGTATATAGTTCCACTAACTTAACTGTGAAAGGGAAATAAACACTATCGCCATTGGGATACATTAAATTCGATTTAATAGCCCAAATCTTAGTTCCTTGATTTCCAATAATAGGTCCTTGTCCGTTAGTATCAATTACAAACTCTTGTTCTTGTTGTTTTTTGTCATCAAAATAGTTGTTTATAGGTTCATAATCATTTATTTGTTGTTTTTCTTCAATACGTTCTTTTGAGCATTGTAAAAAAAACAAAGAACTTAAAGAAAGAGTTAATAAAATCTGAATTTTTGTTTTCATAAACAACATGTTTTTTATATAAGACTACAATTTAATCGTATGCGTTGCATGAACCCGATCGGGTTCTTCTGCCTCCGCCTCCAAAATGGCGTTTATTGTTTTTGCAATTAAAAAAATACATAAATCCTAATTGCAAATTAGTTTCTTTCCATTTTAAGTTGTATCGATATTCTAAAAATGGACGAAAACAACGATTGGTTTTAACTCCTAAACCACCTTCAAAATCCCAATTGGAGTATTTTGCATTCTCCATGTGCGAAATGGTATAATTTATCCAGCCATTATAACCTCCATGTAATAACAAATAAAATGTCCATGAGCGAATATGAAAAAGATTTTGATGTAAAGAAAGTCCAAGATAATATTCGTTTATTTTATTAAATGCTGGATAATATGCTACTTGAGGGGCAATGCTAAAGTTACCCATTGGAAATTCTACTCTTAAACCACCTCCAAAGCTCTCAGTCTGTAGGTTATAAATAGCTGATGCACCTATACCCCATGTTTGTGCTTGTATTTTATCAAATTGATTTAAAATTGTAGTAACTAACAATAATTTGAGTATAATTCTAATGTAAAACTTCATTATATATGGTTTATTTGCTACAAACCTACTTTTTTTATTTGTAAATAAAAATATGCATTTTGATATTTTATTAACAAAAATATAAAAAGGCTAACATTTCTGTCAGCCTTTTTATATTTTTTATGCTTCGCCCTTTGGTCCACCAAAGTTTAGTGGCAAAGGTGGTGCATCAACCGCTTTTATCGGTCCAAATTGTGATTCAAATTTTTGAATATTATCTTTTAAAGCTAATAAAAGTCGTTTAGCATGTTCGGGTGTAAGTATAATTCGCGATTGAACTTTAGCTTTAGGCATTCCAGGCATTAACCTCACAAAATCTACTACAAATTCAGAGTTCGAATGTGAGATAATAGCCAGATTGGAATATATTCCTTGGCCAACTTGTTCGTCTAATTCGATATTAATTTCACCTTTGGGCATTTCTTTTTCGTTCATAGTATTATTCATTTACTTCTACATTCTTTTTACGAATGTTAGAAAGGTTTTCTAAATCTTGTTTTGAGCCGACTATCATACGTTGATACTCTCTTAATCCAGTACCCGCAGGAATTAAATGTCCTACTATAACATTTTCTTTTAATCCTTCGAGTGTATCGACTTTTCCACGAACAGCAGCTTCGTTCAAAACTTTTGTTGTTTCCTGGAAGGATGCAGCCGAAATAAAGCTATGAGTTTGTAATGCTGCTCGAGTAATACCTTGCAATACTTGACTTGCAGTAGCAGGAACAGCATCGCGTGCACTTACGAGTTTCTTGTCGTTACGTTTGAGCATAGAATTTTCGTCGCGTAACTGACGCACCGAGACAATCATACCAGGTTTAAAGTTTTCGCTATCGCCGGCATCGATAACAACTTTTTTACCGTAAATATTATCGTTTTCTTCCAAGAATTCTATTTTATCGACTAACATTTTTTCGAGGAATCGGGTATCGCCTGGGTCTTCTATTTGAACTTTACGCATCATTTGGCGTACAACAATTTCAAAATGTTTGTCGTTAATTTTCACACCTTGTAAACGATATACTTCCTGAATTTCGTTAACGATATATTCTTGAACAACAGTAGGTCCTTTAATAGCAAGTATATCGTTGGGTGTAATTGCTCCATCGGATAAGGGCGTACCTGCTCTTACATAATCGCTTTCTTGAACCAACATCTGTTTCGATAATGGTATCATATATTTCTTTTCTTCACCTGTTTTGGAGCGTATAATTATTTCGCGGTTACCACGTTTTATTTTGCCATAAAATACTTCACCATCTATTTCGGCTACCACAGCAGGGTTCGATGGATTACGAGCTTCGAATAACTCAGTAACACGAGGTAAACCTCCTGTAATATCGCCCGATTTACCAACGGCACGTGGAATTTTAACTAAAATAGAACCCGTTTTTATCTTATCGCCAACATTAAGAGAAACGTGAGCTCCTACAGGGATATTGTAAGATTTTATTTCTAAACCATCTTTACCTACAATCTTAATAACAGGATTTTTTGTCTTATCGCGTGTTTCAATAATTACCTTTTCTTTGAAGCCTGTTTGTTCGTCGGATTCTTCACGATAAGTAACATTTTCAATCATGTATTCAAAATCAACAGTACCTGTTGCTTCTGAAATAATTACGGCATTATATGGATCCCATTCGCATAATAAATCGCCTTTTTTAACTTCAGCACCATGTTCTACATATAATTTTGAACCATAGGGTATATTATGGGTCATTAATATAATACCGGTGTTCTTATCAATTAAACGTAATTCTGTTAAACGACTTACTACTATACGTGTTTTCGATTTGGGTTCTTCCTCATACGGCACGGTTCTTAGTTCTTCGAGTTCGATAATACCGTCGTATTTGGCAGTAACGTTAGATTCAGTTGTTATATTTGATGCAGTACCCCCAACGTGGAATGTTCGTAGTGTAAGCTGTGTACCAGGCTCACCAATAGACTGTGCTGCAATAACTCCAACAGCTTCACCAATTTTAACCATTCTACCGGTTGCTAAATTACGTCCATAGCATTTTGCACATACACCTTTTTTCGATTCGCAAGTTAGCACCGAACGTATTTCAACCGATTCGATAGGCGAATTTTCGATTGTTTCTGCAATTTCTTCAGTAATTTCTTCGCCGGCAGAAACAATTAATTCTCCTGTTTGTGGATGATATACATCGTGAACAGATACACGTCCCAAAATACGATCGTAAAGTGATTCGACTACTTCTTCGCCTTTTTTAACAGCACTTGCCACTAAACCACGCAATGTGCCACAATCTTCTTGATTTATAATAACATCTTGCGTTACATCGACTAAACGACGTGTTAAATAACCTGCATCAGCTGTTTTTAAAGCAGTATCGGCCAAACCTTTACGAGCACCGTGTGTAGAAATAAAATATTCAAGAACCGACAAACCTTCTTTAAAGTTTGCCAAAATGGGGTTTTCAATAATTTCATTACCTGTAGAGCCCGATTTTTGAGGTTTTGCCATAAGACCACGCATACCGCATAACTGACGAATCTGTTCTTTTGAACCACGAGCACCCGAGTCGAGCATCATATATACAGGGTTAAAACCATCGCGATGTTCTGAAATTTGTTTAAGCACTAAATTGGTCAATTTAGCATTGGTATGTGTCCAAATATCAATTATTTGGTTATAGCGCTCATTATTAGTAATGAAACCCATGTTGTAGTTTTGCATTACCTCTTCTACCTGTGCATATCCTTCTTCGATTAATTTTTCTTTTTCGGGTGGCACAATAACATCTTCAAGATTGAATGACAATCCACCTTTAAATGCCATGTGGTAACCCATATTCTTTATATCGTCGAGGAACTTAGCTGTTCTTGCAATACCTACAACTTTTAATACTTTAGAAATAATATCGCGAAGCGATTTTTTCGTTAATAATTCATTTATAAAGCCTACTTCTTTGGGGACAAGTTCGTTGAATAAAACTCTTCCAACTGTAGTATCTACAATATGTTTAACTTGTTTGCCATCAACTACATCGTCAACTCTAACCTTTATTTGTGCATGCATATCTACTTTCCCTTCGTTGTATGCAATGATAACTTCTTCGGGAGAATAAAAGATAGCACCTTCGCCTTTAACTTTAAAAGTAGGAGTTGATTTTGCAGGTTTGGTAATATAATAAAGTCCCAATACCATGTCTTGCGATGGAACTGTAATAGGTGCACCATTACTTGGGTTTAGAATGTTATGCGAAGCTAACATTAAAAGTTGTGCTTCTAATATAGCTGCATTACCTAGAGGTAGATGCACGGCCATTTGGTCACCGTCGAAGTCAGCATTGAATGCTGTACAAACCAATGGGTGTAACTGTATAGCTTTACCTTCGATGAGTTTAGGTTGGAATGCCTGAATACCAAGTCGGTGAAGTGTAGGAGCACGGTTTAGTAATACAGGATGATTTTTCAAAACATTTTCGAGAATGTCCCAAACAACAGGGTCGCGACGATCAACAATTTTCTTAGCAGATTTTACCGTTTTAACAATTCCACGTTCAATAAGCTTGCGTATGATAAATGGTTTATAAAGTTCGGCCGCCATATCTTTTGGGAGTCCGCACTCATGTATTTGCAATTCGGGTCCTACAACGATAACCGAACGAGCGGAATAATCGACACGTTTACCTAATAAGTTTTGACGGAAACGACCTTGCTTACCTTTTAAGCTATCGCTTAGTGATTTTAATGGACGATTACCTTCGGTTTTTACCGCTTGCGATTTTCTGGAATTGTCGAGTAAGCTATCAACAGCTTCCTGAAGCATACGTTTTTCATTACGTAAAATAACTTCGGGAGCTTTTATGTCCATTAATCTTTTTAAACGATTATTACGAATAATAACTCGACGATATAAATCGTTTAAATCGCTGGTAGCAAAACGACCACCATCGAGTGGCACTAAAGGACGTAATTCGGGTGGAATAACGGGTAAAATCTTTAGTATCATCCATTCGGGACGATTAATATTCTTCGATTCACGGAATGCTTCAACTACTTGTAATCGTTTAAGGGCTTCGAGTTTACGTTGTTGAGAAGATTCTTTTGAAGCAATATCGCGTAATTCGTATGATAAATCATCTAAATTGATTTTTTGAAGCAATTCATAAATTGCTTCAGCTCCCATTTTAGCAATAAATTTTTGAGGGTCGTCGTCGTGTAGGAGTTGATTTTCTTTTGGTAAATTTTTAATTATTTCGGTATATTCATCGTCGGTGAGTAAAGTATATTTTTGAATTTCTTCCGATTCAAGGATACCAGGGTTAATTACGATATAACGTTCGTAATAAATAATAGATTCAATTTTTTTGGAATTTAAGCCTAATAAGGCACCGATTTTATTGGGTTGTGAACGAATATACCAAATATGCGCAACCGGAACAACAAGTTGGATATGTCCCATACGTTCGCGACGTACTTTTTTTTCGGTTACTTCCACTCCGCAACGGTCGCAAACAATGCCTTTGTAACGAATACGTTTATATTTACCGCAATGGCATTCGTAATCTTTAACAGGTCCGAAAATACGTTCGCAAAATAAACCATCACGTTCAGGTTTATAGGTTCTGTAGTTGATGGTTTCGGGTTTTAATACTTCACCCCACGAATGGTCGAGAATTTCTTCAGGTGAAGCTAAACCAATAGTTACTTTGCTAAAATTGGGTTTTATTTTATTTTCTTTTCTAAAAGCCATAATTTAATTTTTTTAGGTTGCGGAATAATGAATTAATCCATATTAATACTTAATCCTAAACCACGCAATTCGTGAATAAGTACATTAAACGATTCCGGAGTTCCGGGTTGTGGTAAGGGTTCACCTTTAACAATAGCTTCGTATGCTTTTGCTCTACCCACAACATCGTCTGATTTGATGGTTAATATTTCTTGTAAAATGTTGGATGCGCCAAAAGCTTCGAGGGCCCAAACTTCCATTTCTCCAAAACGTTGACCACCAAATTGTGCTTTACCACCAAGAGGTTGTTGAGTAATCAAAGAATAAGGACCGATAGAGCGTGCGTGCATTTTATCGTCAACCATATGGCTAAGTTTAAGCATATAAATATAGCCAACAGTTGCTGGTTGGTCGAAACGTTCGCCTGTTCCACCGTCGTACAAATAGGTTCTACCATAACGTGGAACTCCAGCTTTATCAGTATATTCATTTATTTGGTCTAATGTAGCACCGTCGAATACGGGTGTAGAAAACTTAACACCTAATTTTTCGCCAGCCCAACCCAATACTGTTTCATATATTTGCCCTAAGTTCATACGCGAAGGAACGCCCAATGGATTTAATACAATATCAACAGGGGTACCATCGTCCATAAATGGCATATCTTCTTGACGCACAATTTTTGAAACAATACCTTTGTTACCGTGACGCCCTGCCATTTTATCGCCCACTTTAATAGGACGTTTTTGTGCAACATAAACTTTTGCAAGTTTTACAATACCTTGAGGCAATTCATCTCCTACCGATAAGCTAAATTTTTTACGTTTTACTTCTGATTCAATTTCTTTGTATTTTAATATATAATTATGAATGAGTTGTGAAATAATTTCATTTTTAGCTTTATCGGTGGTCCACTTATTAGGATTAATATTTAGATAATCTATTGATTGTAATTGTTTTAGAGTAAATTTACTTCCTTTGGCAATTTGTTCTTTATTGGCAAAATCTTTTACTCCTTGCGAAGTCTTTCCTGTAACAATTTCGAATAATTTATCTATTAACTTTTGTTTAAGTTCAGCATATTTTTTATTTGCTTCTTCGTCAATTTTATCCATCAAGTTCTTTTCGGCAGTTTTAACCTTACGTTCTTTTATCTGTCGAGAGAATAATTTTTTATCAATTACCACACCATACATAGAAGGTGGAACTTTTAAAGAAGCATCTTTTACATCACCGGCTTTGTCGCCAAAAATAGCACGAAGAAGTTTTTCTTCGGGCGTTGGATCAGATTCACCTTTGGGAGTAATTTTACCAATTAAAATATCGCCGGGTTTAACATATGCACCTATTCTTATTAAACCATTTTCGTCGAGATTTTTGGTAGCTTCTTCGCTTACATTAGGAATATCGGATGTAAGTTCTTCTACACCTCGTTTAGTATCACGAACTTCAAGTACAAACTCATCAACATGAACCGATGTGAAGTAATCTTCACGAACTAATTTTTCGTTCAATACAATAGCGTCCTCAAAATTATAGCCTTTCCATGGCATAAAGGCAACTTTTAAATTTCTTCCAAGAGCTAATTCACCATTTTGGGTTGAATAACCTTCGGTAAGAGGTTCACCTTTTTTTACCTTTTGGCCTTTTTTAACTAAAGGACGTAAAGTAATGGTAGTACTTTGGTTAGTACGTTTAAATTTGGGTAATTTATAAACGACTTTATCGTCTTCGAAACTTAAAAATCGTTCTTCGTTTGTTCTGTTATATCGAATTACGATTTCATTAGCATCTACATACTCAACAACACCGTCATTTTCGGCGACAATAACGGCTCTTGAGTCGATAGCCACTTTTGCTTCTAAACCTGTTCCAACAATGGGTGCTTCAGGTTTTAGCAATGGAACTGCTTGACGCATCATATTCGACCCCATAAGCGCACGGTTAGCGTCGTCGTGTTCGAGGAACGGAATTAAGCTAGCAGCGACTGAGGCAATTTGGTTTGGAGCCACGTCAATCAATTGAATTTGTTCTGGCTCAAGTACTGGGAAGTCGCCTTTATAACGAGCTTTTACTTTAGGAACAATAAAGGTTCCGTCATCATTAATTAGCGCTGTTGCTTGTCCAATAATATTTTCTTCTTCTTCTTCGGCCGATAAATAAACAACTTCGTTATTATCTAGTTTTACCTTTCCGTTTTCAACTTTTCTGTAAGGAGTTTCAATAAATCCGAGGTTATTAATTTTAGCATATATGGTGAGTGATGAAATAAGACCAATATTAGGACCTTCGGGAGTTTCAATTGGGCATAAACGTCCATAATGTGTGTAGTGAACGTCGCGTACTTCAAACCCTGCTCTTTCGCGAGTTAAACCACCTGGTCCTAAAGCAGAGATACGACGTTTATGGGTCATTTCAGCTAATGGATTGGTTTGATCCATAAACTGCGATAACGGATTAGTCCCAAAAAATGTATTTAGTACCGATGATAAGCTTTTAGAGTTAACTAAATCTGCAGGAGTAAATACCTCATTATCTCGCACGTTCATTTTTTCACGAATGGTACGTGCCATACGTGCTAACCCTACTCCAAATTGACCCATAAGCTGCTCACCAACTGTTCTAACCCTACGATTGCTCAAATGGTCAATATCGTCAACATCGGCTTTTGAGTTTATTAATTGAATTAAATATTGAATTATAGAAATTATATCTTCTTTTGTAAGGGTTCTAACGTCTATAGGGGTTTCGAGATTTAATTTTTTATTTATTCTGTATCGACCTACTTCACCTAAATCGTAACGTTTAATAGAGAAAAATAAATTTTCGATAGTTGAGCGTGCGGTTTCTTCATCGGGTGGTTCTGCACTCCTTAATTGACGGTATATATAATAAATAGCTTCTTTTTCTGAATTGGTAGCGTCTTTTTGTAAAGTATTATAAATTATTGCGTAATCATTTAAATTTTGATCTTCGCGATGCAGGATAATAGTTTTTGCTCCTGAATCGACAATCATATCGATATGGTCTTTTTCGATTATCGTTTCGCGTTCAATTATTACTTCGTTACGTTCTATCGACGACACTTCGCCGGTATCTTCATCAACAAAATCTTCGATCCATGTTTTTAAAACGCGAGCAGCTAAACGACGACCTATATATTTTTTTAAACCAGTTTTAGATACTTTGACTTCTTCGGCAAGATTAAATATTTCGAGAATATCTTTATCGGTTTGGAATCCAATTGCTCTTAATAAGGTTGTAACCGGTAATTTCTTTTTACGATCGATGTATGCATACATAACGTTATTAATGTCGGTAGCAAACTCTATCCATGACCCTTTAAAAGGGATAATGCGAGCAGAGTAGAGTTTTGTACCATTAGCATGCATGCTTTGACCAAAGAAGACACCTGGCGAACGATGCAATTGAGAAACAATAATACGTTCTGCCCCATTAATAACAAATGTTCCTTTGGGTGTCATATACGGAACAGTACCCAAAAAAACATCTTCTACTTTAGTATCAAAATCTTCGTGTTCGGGGTCGGTACAATATAATTTTAATTTTGCTTTTAGCGATACACTATATGTTAAACCTCTTTCTATACATTCATCAACGGTATATTTTGGAGGATCGACATAATAATCTATGAACTCCAATACAAAATTATTTCTAGTATCGGAAATAGGAAAGTTTTCTTGAAAAACTTTAAATAATCCTTCGTTTTTTCTTTTTTCAGGAGTAGAATTAAATTGAAAAAACTCCTCGAAAGATTTTAATTGTACTTCTAAAAAATCCGGATACGGATATTCAATTTTTTGAGTACTAAAACTAATTCTTTTATTTTTATTAGCAGACATTGCAAATTATTTTAATGAACCTTAAATTAAGTAAAACAACAAAAAGGCTTAAGACCTATAAAATAGGTCTTAAACCTTTAATAAAAAGACGTTTGCTTTTTTATTTAAGTTCAACTTCTGCGCCTGCTTCTTCTAATTTTGCTTTTAATGATTCAGCTTCTTCTTTGCTAACACCTTCTTTTATTGCTTTAGGAGCTGCATCAACTAAATCTTTAGCTTCTTTTAAACCTAAATTTGTTAATTCTTTAACGAGTTTTACTACTTGTAATTTAGCACCACCTGCCGATTTTAAAATAACATCGAATTGTGTTTTTTCAGCAGGACCAGATTCGCCACCAGCAGGAGCTGCTGCAACAGCTACAGGAGCTGCAGCGGGTTCGATACCATACTCATCTTTAAGTATTTGTGCTAATTCGTTAACTTCTTTTACGGTTAGATTTACTAACTGTTCAGCTAAAACTTTTAAATCTGCCATTGTTGTAAAGTTTTAAATTTATACTACATTAATTTATTTTTCTGAAAGGGTTTTCACCACACCGGCAATAATATGTTTACCGGATTCGAGTGAAGAAATAACGTTACGCATTGGTGATTGTAACAATAGAATGATGTCTCCAATGAGTTCTTCTTTGCTCTTGATTGAGGCAAGTGTTTCTAATTGATTATCACCAACATAAACGGATTCTTCAACATAAGCTGCTTTAATTAAGGGTTTTGGTTGTTTTTTACGTAACTCCTTAATTAATTTTGCAGGTTCGCTACTGGAGTTAGAAAACATTATAGAAGAGCCACCTTTTAAAGTATCGAAAATAGGTGTGTACTTATCTTCGAATTTTTCGAGTGCTTTTCTAAATAATGTATTTTTTACTGTTATCAGTTTAATGTTTTTCTCGTAACATTTACGACGCAACAAGCTAGTATCCGAAGCATTCATATCAGCAATATCAGTTACATAAAAGTGACTGTATTGCTTAATTTGTTCGGTAAGTTGGTCGATTATTTGATTTTTTTCTTCTCTTGTCATAGTATTACTTCTCCCTCATTAAGCTTCAACAGACTTAGGATCAACTTTAATACCCGGGCTCATAGTACTTGACATGTATAAGCTCTGGATATAAGTTCCTTTTGCTGAAGTTGGTTTAAGTTTAATAATAGTGCGAATAAATTCAAGTGCATTTTCGTAAATTTGGGTTTCGTTAAATGAAACTTTACCAATAGAAGAGTGTACAATGCCGTTTTTATCAACTTTAAAATCTATTTTTCCCATCTTTACTTCTTTTACGGCTTTACCAATTTCCATGGTAACGGTACCACTTTTAGGATTTGGCATTAAACCACGGGGTCCTAAAACTTTACCCAATGCACCTATTTTACCCATTACCGAGGGCATAGTAATAATAACATCTACATCTGTCCAACCACCCTTTATCTTTTCGATATACTCATCTAAACCAACATAATCGGCACCAGCTTCTTTAGCTTCTGTTTCTTTATCGGGTGTACACAATACCAACACGCGAGTTTGTTTACCTGTTCCGTGAGGTAGTGTAACTACACCACGAACCATTTGATTCGATTTACGTGGGTCAATACCTAAACGTACATCTAAATCAACAGAAGCATCAAACTTTGTAAAAGTAATTTCTTTTACTAGCTTGGCTGCTTCTTGCAAAGTATAAGCTTGTTGCTTATTGAGCTTTGCAAGCACTGATTTTCTATTTTTTGTTAACTTATTCATTGTAAATTATTATTACTAGTTAAAAGGAGGTGTACCAACAACTGTTATTCCCATGCTTCTGGCTGTACCAGCAATCATTTTCATTGCCGACTCAAGCGTAAAACAGTTTAAATCAACCATTTTATCTTGAGCAATAGCTTTAACCTGATCCCAGGTAACTTGCCCTACTTTGTTACGGTTGGGTTCAGATGAACCTTTTTGCAATTTTGCAGCTTCGAGCAATTGAACTGCAGCAGGAGGAGTTTTTACAACAAAATCAAACGATTTATCGTTGTAAACGGTAATTACAACGGGTAAAATCTTACCTGCCTTGTCTTGTGTTCGGGCATTAAATTGTTTGCAAAATTCCATGATATTAACACCTTTTGAACCTAATGCAGGTCCTACGGGTGGTGATGGATTTGCAGCACCGCCTTTAATTTGTAACTTAATGTAAGTTTCAATTTGCTTTGCCATAGGCTTTTAATTTTCTTTTTCTACTTGCATAAAACTTAACTCAAGGGGGGTTTTACGTCCAAAAATTTTTACCATCACCTTGAGTTTCTTTTTTTCTTCGTTCACTTCTTCGATGATACCAGTAAAGCCATTGAAAGGCCCGTCAATAACTTTAACCGATTCATTAACGAAGAATGGTGTAACGTTTTCTTCACCACTTTCAGCTAACTCGTCCACTTTTCCTAATATACGATTAATTTCGTTTGGTTTTAGTGGAATAGGTTCGCCTTCGGGAGTTGTTAAAAATCCGAGTACACCATTTACATGACGTATTATATGGGCTATCTCGCCCACTAATGTGCCATATATTAAGATGTAACCGGGGAAATAATTACGTTCTTTACTAATCTTTTTACCTTTTCGTAATTGATAAACTTTTTCGGTAGGAACTAATACCTGCGAAACATAATCTTGTAAATTGAGACGATTAATTTCGGCCTCAATATACTCTTTTATCTTCTTTTCTTTGCCACTAATGGCTTTTACTACATACCACTGTTTCGAGTTATCGTCCATACCTAAAGAAGATTAGTAAAACAACCTGTAAATCCCATGCATTACATTGCTGAAAGCTAAGTCCATCAATGAAACGATGAGTGCTATAATAAAGGAAGCAACCATTACAACGATAGCACTTGACTGAAGCTCTTTCCATGTAGGCCAAGTAACTTTCTCTTTAAGCTCTACATAAGCTTCGTGCAAGTATGTTCTAATTTTTTTCATAATTACTTTTTGTCTGGCACGGGTGGAGAGACTCGAACTCCCAGCCAATGGTTTTGGAGACCACTACTCTACCAATTGAGCTACACCCGTATAAAAGTAAAACAGCTAATGCTGTTTTACTTTATTTTTTTTTATTCAATAATTTCGGTTACCTGACCTGCTCCAACGGTTCTACCACCTTCGCGAATAGCAAAGCGTAAACCCTTATTGATAGCAACAGGATAAATCAATTTTACTTCGATAGATAAGTTATCGCCTGGCATAACCATTTCTACACCTTCGGGAAGAATAACTTCACCAGTAATATCTAAGGTACGTAAGTAGAATTGTGGACGATAGTGATTTCTGAATGCAGTATGACGTCCACCTTCTTCTTTCTTTAAGATATAAACTTCGGCTTTAAAATGGGTATGAGGGGTTATGGTTCCAGGTTTTGCAATAACCATACCTCTTTGAATTTCTTTTTTATCAATACCACGAAGTAATAAACCTACGTTATCACCAGCTTCACCACGGTCTAATATTTTGCGGAACATTTCAACACCTGTGATAACCGTTTTTTTCTTTTCATGTCCTAAACCAACAATTTCCATTTCGTCGCCGGTATTTACAACTCCGGTTTCGATTCTACCGGTAGCAACAGTACCACGACCTGTAATAGAGAATACGTCTTCAACAGGCATTAAGAATGGCTTATCGATATCGCGAGTAGGCAGAGGAATATACTCATCAACTGCGTTCATGAGTTCCATAATTTTTGCTACCCATTTGGGATCGCCATTTAAACCGCCTAATGCAGAACCGCGGATAACAGGAGCATTATCGCCATCGAATTGATAGAAGCTTAATAATTCGCGAACTTCCATTTCTACGAGGTCGAGCATTTCTTCGTCTTCTACCATGTCCACTTTGTTGATGAAAACAACAATTTTAGGAACATTTACCTGACGAGCTAAAAGAATATGTTCGCGGGTTTGTGGCATAGGACCATCGGTAGCAGCAACCACTAAAATAGCACCATCCATTTGTGCAGCACCGGTAACCATGTTTTTAATATAGTCGGCATGTCCGGGGCAGTCGATATGAGCATAATGTCTTTTTTCAGTTTGATATTCAACATGAGCAGTGTTAATTGTAATACCACGTTCTTTTTCTTCCGGTGCATTATCAATAGAATCAAATGAACGGAATTCTGATAATCCTTTTTCTGCCAAAACTTTAGTAATTGCAGCCGTTAAAGTGGTCTTACCATGGTCTATGTGTCCAATGGTACCAATATTAACGTGAGGTTTCGTTCTTTCAAATTTTTCTTTTGCCATAATTTAGAATTTTATAAAATTAATACTCGTTTTTAAAATAAAGTTAGAGCCAATGATGGGAGTTGAACCCATGACCCCTTCCTTACCAAGGAAGTGCTCTACCACTGAGCTACATCGGCAAAAAGAGCGGGAAACGGGACTCGGACCCGCGACCCTCAGCGTGGAAGGCTGATGCTCTACCAACTGAGCTATTCCCGCAACTATATTGGTAAGTGGGGAGAGCAGGATTCGAACCTACGAAGGCATACGCCAGCAGATTTACAGTCTGCCCCAGTTGGCCGCTTTGGTATCTCCCCAACTTAATTTTGAGCCGATGGAGGGATTCGAACCCCCGACCCGCTGATTACAAATCAGCTGCTCTGGCCAACTGAGCTACATCGGCAATCAAAGAACCTTAAAATTTTAGACCGCAAAGATATACCAAATAAATGATATTTCAAAATATATTTAAAAAAAAATTAAAGGGTTGTACTATTTTTTACAACCCTTTAATTATCAATTCATTAAAACAATATTAGTGTTTATCTTTTAACTTTTCAAGTTGACGATGTAAAACTTCAACGGCTGAATCGGCTGCTTCTTCAAAGGTTCTGGATTGTTTTTTAACAAATAAATGATTGCCCGGAACTTCGAGTTTTATTTCAGCGATTTTATTTTCCTGAGACTCCGATTTATCAAGACGCAAAACCACATCGGCATGAATTACCTTTTTATATCTATTCATAAGTTTGTCAACGCGTTCATGAATAAATTCTTCTAAGCGACTATCGGCGTCAAAATGGACTGTTTGAATTTTTACTTTCATAATATATTCCTCCATTATTTAAAGTTTGTAAATTATTTTAAGCTCTTGGATGAGCTTTATTGTATATCTTTTTTAATTGTTCGAACGAATTATGAGTATATACCTGAGTGGCTGCTAAGTTGGCATGCCCTAACAACTCTTTTATAGCATTTAAATCGGCTCCATTATTTAATAGGTGTGTAGCGAATGTATGACGAAGTACATGAGGACTTTTTTTATCAACATTAGAGGCTATAGTTAAATATGAGTGTACTATTCGATAAATTAACTTTGCATATGCCGGTTCATTTTTTTCAGTTATTATTAAATAGGGCGAATTTAATTCTTTTTCATTACGTAAATATAAATAAGTTTTTAAATCATGCTCTAAAATGGCTCCAAAAGGAATTATTCTTTCTTTTCTTCTTTTTCCTAGTACTTTTATTGTTTTTTGAGAAAAATCGATATCGTTAATCTTAAGGCTAATCAGTTCACTTAATCGAATACCGGTTGCATAAAGCAACGAGAGTACTAATTTATCGCGTTTACCAGAAAAATTGTCATCGAAGGTTAAGTGAGAAAAAAGTTCGAGCATATTTTTTTCTTCGATAAAAACAGGCAAACGTTTTTTGGTTTTGGGAAGTATTAATTTTCGGGTTGGATTTTTTGAAACTAATTTTTCGCGTTGCAAAAAATGATAAAAAGTTTTGAGTGAAGATATTTTTCTATGAATGGACGAAGCTGAAACATGATCTTCAAGTAGATTTATAACCCATGCTCTCAAATCGGATGTTTCGGCAGAAAATAAGTCTTTGTTTTGCAAAACGATAAAAGCATTACATTGTTGAAGATCGCTAATGTATGCTTTTATTGTATGACTTGAATAATTTTTTTCGAACTTTAAATAACTAGCAAAAGCATCAAAAATATTCATCTGAACAAGGGTCTTATCTGTATTCTTAAACGCAAGAATTTTTGTTTTGTTTCAACGTTAAGATTTTTTTTGATATAACCTTAACGAACAAAATTTCAATTACTTGGTTATTAACCCTTGTTGTAATTTTTGAATATAAATGGCTCTAATTATTTGCTCGCGTCGACGTACAGATGGTTTTTTATATGCTTTACGTTCGCGTAATTCTTTCATTACGCCAGTTTTTTCAAATTTGCGTTTGTATTTTTTCAACGCTTTATCAACGCTTTCGCCTTCTTTTACGGGTACAATAATCATATATAACTATATTTTAATTGGGATGCAAAAGTACAACTTATTTATTAATTTTCAAATTCTTTTAAAATTTTTTTATTCTGTTTTAAAAAACTCTTTTATAGAGTATATCACATAATCTTGTTGTTCGTTGGTTAATGTTGGAAACATGGGTAAACTTAAACATTGTTCGTAATAATTTTCGGCTACAGGGAAATCGCCTTTTTTCCATCCTTTGCGATTATAATAAGGGAAAGTATGTATCGGGATATAATGTACCTGAGTAAAAATATTTTTAGATTTTAAAAACTCGTAAAGTTCTTTTCTTCTTTGGGTTTTTATAATAAATAAATGGTAAGCATGTTGAACATTTTCAGCAACATATGGCAATACTATATCACCAACTTTGCAAAGTTGCTTATTATAAATATTTGCTATTTCTCTACGTTTATTTAAGCCTTGCGAAGCTCTAGATAATTGACTTATACCCAAAGCAGCCTGAATATCGGTTAATCGATAGTTATAACCTAATTCTAGCATTTCGTAATACCATCCACCATGATTTTCGTGCATCAAATTGCTTTGTTTTGTAATTCCATGAGTACGCAATAGTAGCAGTTTTTCGTAAATATCTTTACGATTGGTTGTAATCATTCCGCCTTCGCCAGTAGCAATATGTTTAACTGGATGAAATGAAAAAATGGCCGCATCTGCATAATTTGTATTTCCACATAATTGGAGTTTTTGTTGACTATCAATAAAACCGCCTCCGGGTGCATGGCAAGCATCTTCTAAAATCCATAGTCCATATTGATCGGCTAATTTTCTTAATCGTTCTATATCTACAGCATAACCAGCTAAATCTACAGGAATAATGCCTCGATAGGTTCCAATAGGTTTTGAAGCTAATAGTTTTTCTACTTTATTAATATCAATGGTATATGTTTTTTCGTCTATGTCGCAAAACTCAACTTCAGCTCCGGCATATAATATGCAATTAGCGCTAGCTGCAAATGTAATAGGAGAAGTAATTACCTTATCGCCGTTGTTAACACCTAAAGCTAAAACAGCTAAATGCAATGCTGCTGTTCCATTTGCAACAGCAACGGCATATTTACTTCCTATATAATTAGCAAATGCTTTTTCGAACTCTTCTATCAATGGTCCCTGGGTTAAATAATCGCTTTTTAAAACCTTTACAACAGCTGCAATGTCTTCGTCGGTTATATGTTGCCGTCCATAAGGTATAGGCTCTTGTTTTATCATAATAAATTCATTATTTCAAGGGGATGATGATATTTAAAAAGTTTTTTAATTTATTTTTTGTTGATAAACTTGGAGATTTCACATTTAAAATGAAAAATTAGGATCTACATGTTGTTTTATTAATTGTCTAATTTGTTCTACCGAAAGCCAATCTTTATTAGTGCCACTATTATATTTGAATCCTTTAGGCACTCTTACCGCTTTATGTTTTTCTAAATATATTTGTAATTCGTGCTCTGGTAGAACCGGAAGTATAATATAATATTGACCTGCATCAATGGTACTATAACTGTCGTGTTCAGTAATCATTTCTTCGTGAATTTTTTCTCCGGGACGAATACCTACTATACGTTTTTCGATACCAGGTGCTATCGCTTCAGCAACATCTAAAATACGATAAGAAGGAATTTTGGGTACAAATATTTCGCCTCCAATAGCTCTTTCTAATGCTATTAAAACCAGATTAACCCCTTCTTCGAGTGTTATGTTAAAACGAGTCATTTCGGGATGGGTTATGGGCAAATATCCGTTTTTCTTAAAGTCGATAAAAAATGGTATTACCGATCCTCTACTACCCATAACATTTCCATAGCGAACTACTGAAAAACGAATATCGCGTTTGCCTTTTATATTATTAGCAGAAATAAATAGTTTATCGCTACATAATTTAGTTGCTCCATATAAATTGATTGGCGACGCTGCTTTATCGGTTGAAAGTGCTACTATATGTTTAACACCGCTATCGAGTGCTGCATTAACAACATTCTCTGCCCCCATGATGTTGGTTTTAATAAATTCCATAGGGTTATATTCTGCGGCTGGTACTTGTTTTAATGCTGCAGCGTGTACAATAATTTCGATACCTTCGCAAGCTCGTTTAAATCGTTCAGGATCACGAATATCGCCTATAAAATACCTGATACCATTGTATTTTGATTTTGGAAATTGTTGCGACATTTCAAATTGCTTAAGTTCATCGCGTGAAAAAACCACTAATCGTTTAATGTCTGGCCAACGTTCTAAAACTGTTTGGACAAATTTTTTACCAAAAGATCCGGTTCCTCCAGTTACTAATATGGTTTTACCGTTTAAATCGAGCGAAGTTGGTTGTATCATAATGATTCTATTTTATAACGTTTAAAAGCATCTATATATGAGTTTGGTGTTGCATTATATATAGATACATTTTTTGATTGAGCATATTTTTCAATATCAAAATATCCTTTAAAAGCATGGACAAATTTAATTAAAACTTCGTGTAATTTGCGCGTACCTCTAAATTTGTTCATTGGTAAAGGTTTGGAAGTATCTTCATCATAAAAATGTTTTTGATTAACTAAAACCTGATTTTGATCATCAACCGATATTTCTTTTAACCATGAATGGTCGGCACCCCAGATATAAATATTTTTATATCCCTTTTTAATGGCTAACATAAGCGATGGTATAAGTACATTATGAGGTCGAGGCATACCCCATTGCCAATCGAAAACTTTTTTGCAAAACCAAAAATAACCATCAATGGGTGTAGGATTGTAATAAGTAATTTGAATGTTTTGATTATTTTTTAATGGTTCTTGCCATTGTTTATATTTTCGAGCTTCAAAAGGAATAAATAAGGTTAATTGCCAATCGGTTTTTTGTGCAATGTTCTTGAAAAGCTCTTTGCTCAACTTTAAATAATTGGGCATGGCATCGCTCCTCCAAAGTTCGGGTGCAGATATAACATGATACGAAGGTTTGAATGTTTGATAATAATTTGTATTAGGAAAAAAATTGACACATACCAATGCTTTATTTTTTATAAATGATGGGTATTTTTCTATTAAAAAATTTAAAGAAGGCCCATTGGCTAAAATAAGACAATCTTGATGATCGTTTTGTTTTTGTATTTTAACACGATAATGGGTCAAAAAAAGCAAACGAATAATTGAAATAAATGTTTGTATTATTTTTTCAATATGATAGCTTATTTTTTCAAGCATTTTGAATCAACTTATTCAATACGGGTTGTATAGTAATGTAATCTTGTAAATATGTTAAAAGTTTATCGATCGATACTTCATCTTGTTTCATACTATCGCGATGTCGTACTGTTACAACATTATTGCTAACAGTATTTTGATCGATGGTAACACAAAGTGGAGTACCAATAGCATCTTGGCGACGATAGCGACGTCCGATGGTATCTTTTTCGTCGTATTGACAATAAAAATGGGGTTGAAGCATACGCAATATTTCGCGTGCTTTTTCGGGCATTCCATCACGCTTTACTAATGGCAAAACAGCAATCTTAATAGGAGCAAGTATATAAGGTATTCGTAAAACTAAACGTTCGGTGCCATCTTCGAGTTTTTCGGGTTTGTATGCATAGCTCAAAATAGCTAAAAACATGCGGTCTAAACCAATTGATGTTTCAATTACATAAGGAACATAACTTTCGTTTGTTTCAGGGTCGAAATATTGCAATTTTTTACCGCTATATTTTTGGTGAGCGCCTAAATCGAAATCGGTACGTGAATGAATACCTTCAAGTTCTTTAAAACCAAAAGGAAATTTAAATTCAATATCGGTAGCGGCATTGGCATAGTGAGCTAATTTCTCGTGATCGTGATAACGATAATTATCTTCTTCAATACCAAGAGCCAAATGCCAATTTAAGCGTTGTTTTTTCCAATATTTAAACCATTCGAGTTCCTCACCGGGCTTAACAAAAAATTGCATTTCCATTTGCTCGAACTCACGCATGCGGAAAATAAATTGCCTTGCAACAATTTCATTCCTAAATGCCTTACCTGTTTGAGCAATACCAAAAGGTATTTTCATGCGACCCGTTTTGTATACATTTAAAAAATTAACAAAAATACCTTGAGCCGTCTCGGGACGCAAATAAATAACATCAGCATCAGTACTAACCGATCCCATTTGTGTTGAAAACATCAGATTGAACTGACGCACTTCGGTCCAATTGCATGTACCCGAAATTGGGCATACTATTTTTTCTTCTTCAATGATCGCTTTTATGTCGGCTAAATTGCTGTCATTTAATGCCTTATTGAAACGTTGATAAATGGTATCGTATTTATTTTTATATTCAATTACGCGTGGATTGGTTTGTATAAATAAATCCTTATTAAAACTTTCGCCAAAACGTTTAGCTGCTTTTTCAACCTCTTTATCAATTTTATCTTGAATTTTTTGTAAATAATCTTCGATAAGTTGGTCGGCACGGTATCGTTTTTTTGAATCTTTATTATCAATAAGTGGATCGTTAAATGCGTCGACGTGTCCGGAAGCCTTCCATACGGTAGGATGCATAAAAATAGCAGAATCGATACCCACAATATTTTCGTGTAGCTGTACCATACTGCGCCACCAATAATCGCGAATATTGTTTTTTAGTAATGCTCCTAATTGTCCATAATCGTAAACAGCGGCTAATCCGTCGTAAATTTCACTTGACGGAAAAATAAACCCGTATTCTTTAGCGTGACTAATAAGATTTTTAAATAATTCTTCCTGATTCATAATGGTTTTAAATTGCTGACGTAAATTGATTCAAAAAACGCATATCGTTTTCAGAAAACATGCGTAAATCTTTAACTCTATATTTAAGATTGGTGATACGTTCAATTCCCATTCCAAATGCAAAGCCACTGTATTCTTTACTTGAAATGCCACAATTTTCGAGTACATTGGGATCGACCATACCACAGCCTAATATTTCGACCCAGCCTGTATATTTACAAAAAGCACATCCTTTTCCTCCGCACAAATTGCAAGAAATGTCCATCTCGGCCGAAGGTTCTGTAAATGGGAAGTAAGACGGACGTAAACGTATTTTTGTTTCAGCTCCAAACATTTCGCGTGCAAAATATAAGAGAGTTTGTTTTAAATCGGCAAACGACACTTTTTTATCAATATATAACCCTTCGACCTGATGAAAAAAGCAATGAGCACGTGCAGAGATTGCCTCATTGCGATACACCCTTCCTGGCATAATAATACGTATAGGTGGTTGTTGCTTTTCCATGACTCGAATTTGCACCGACGACGTATGAGTGCGCAATAATATATCGGGATTTTTGCGAATAAAAAAAGTATCTTGCATATCGCGAGCAGGATGTTCGTGTGGAAAATTCAATGCTGTAAATACATGCCAGTCATCTTCTATTTCAGGACCTTCGGAGACAATAAACCCCATTCGTTCGAAAATGTTTATAATTTCGTTGCGAACTATGCTAATGGGATGACGACTACCCAAATGTATGGGGTCAGGTGGACAGGTTAAATCAATTTGATATGGATTGTCGGTTGTTGAAATAAATTGAGCTTTTAGGCTTTCGAATTTTTGATTCACTTCTTGCTTGAGTATGTTTAATATTTGTCCAACTTCTTTTTTTTCTTCTTTGGGTAGTTCTTTAAAACGATCGAACAATACATTTAAGTGTCCTTTTTTAGACAAAAATTCTGAACGAAATTGTTCTAATTCTTCGGCCGATTGTATATTCAAGTTGCGTACCTTGGTTAATAAGTCTTCAATAAAATGTTTCATGTGTAATTATTTTTTAATTTTTACAATCAAGGTTTCGACAATATGGCGAGATACATTTGTTCTCATAGCTAATAAATAACTTTATTTTTCTTCTAAATAAATAAACATGCGAATATCTTTCAAAGGACGATCGTTTTTATCTCGACTTACAGAAGCGATACTATCGACTACATTCATACCTTCGATAACTTCGCCGAATACAGTATAAGATCCATCTAAATGAGGAGCCCCTCCAATAGTAGTATATATTTTTCGTTGTTCGGGAGAGAATTTAAATCGTCCTACTTTATCCAATTCTTTTTCGGCTAGTGCATTGGTTTCTTTTAAAAAATCTTGAACCGCATTTTTGTTTCCCGATTTTACCATTGAATCGAGTTTTGTTTTTAACCAAGCGTATTCGGGGGTATTCATCATTTGTCCAAGTAGTTGATTTTTTTTGTTTTGATTGATACGTTGCTCTAACATATTAAGCTCATCGTTAGAAAATACCTTACCTTGAACAATATAAAACTGCGAACCCGATGAGGCTTTGGTAGGGTTAACCTGATCGCTCTCGCGTGCAGCAGCTAATGCACCACGTTTATGATATAAAGTAGAAACAAACTCTGCAGGAATAGTATATGAAGGTCCACCATTACCCAGTATCTGTCCTGGTTGTGCATTTTTTGAATCGGGGTCTCCGCCTTGAATCATAAATTGGTTTATTACGCGATGAAAAAGAAGACTATCGTAGTAATGCTCTTTTATTAATTTTAAAAAATTATCGCGATGCTTAGGCGTTTCGTTATATAATTTAATTTTAATATTTCCATACGAAGTCTTAATTATTACAATAGGCTCCTTAGGAATACTGGTAAAACCCATTGAAACCCATATTGCTAATAAAAAAAGAATATTTTTATACATATTTTTTTTTGGCAAAATTACACGTTTATTTTCAACTTTAAAAATGGTATATTTGATTATCTCTTTAAATAAACTAAAATGTAAGCTTACAAAAAGATATACTGTCGAATAAAATGGTGCCTTGCTTATCTTTAAAAGTCAATTGTTCAAGTCGAGCGAAGCAGGTATGATCTACAATATAAATACTTAATAAACCATTTAAAGCTGGGAATACTTGATCGCAATCGTCTAAAAGGGTTACTATTTCGTCGAGCGATTCAATATTTATTTTATGATTGATTAAATACACATCGCTTTTAGAAGCCAAATTGGTTGCATAAAATTGTTCTTTTTTAGAGTCTGCCAAATAATGTTTTATATATACATATTGTTTTATTCCAACCTGTTTTAAAAGATAAAGGGTATCGTTTTGAAAGAATACTTTTTCATTTGTTACAAATACTTGTTGATTGCATTGTTCTATTAAAGACAATGCTTTTTGCTCGATAAGCAATTCGTGAATGCTTTTTTGAGGTTGTTTTATTAACGTATCATTTTTTATACTGGTTTCTGTGTATTTATAAGATTTACGCTTCATTTTTTTTCGAAATTTAATAGCCGAATGCAATGCATATAGATTTATTCCAAGCCCCATATTGGGTGATATGTTCCATTGTGTTTCATATTCGGGATGATGTTTTTTGTCCAAAATAAAGATACCCGGATCGAGCGTTAAACCAATATCTACGTTTAATATTTCTTCACGAATTTCAACCCCAATCATACCACAAAAGCCATAAACAATAGGGTTATATTTTGACTCGCCTATACTTGGTAAATAATAGTTATTTAACCAACCAAAATAAATTCCGGTGTATGCTTGCCAATTACCGCTTTTGCGATAATAATAATAACGACTATATATGCCATAATTGAAAGAAGGCTGTATAGTATGTTCGTAAATATATTGTTCGCTCTGATAGCCTGCATTTAACGAAAAGCCTAAATGCTTAATGCGATATTCTAAAGCGATACCCCTACCACCCCACAAAACACCCTGACCAATTTTAGCATTAACATATTTTTTATCGGTTAGCTGGGCTTGTAGCTGAATAAATACAAATATTAATGTTGCAACTAACCAGCATTTTATCATTGTATGGGTATTTCAATTTTAAACATACATCCTTTTTCTAAATGTTGAAAGTCAATGATTCCACCCAGCATTTTTATGCGGTTGTAAATCAAATGTAATCCTTGACCTTTAGAATTATTCGATAAAATATGGTTATAGTAATCGAAGCCTATGCCATCGTCTTGATATGTAATAAAAATTGCTTTTTCGACTTGAAAAATTTTTAATTCAATGTTTTGGGCTTGGCTATGCTTGTATCCATTATGTATCAATTCGGTAACAGTTCTATAAATAATATCTTCTATAACCGACTCAAATCGTGGCTGTTGAGTTTGAAAAGAAAAATTTAATTTTATTTCTTCTATTTTTGAAAGCTTTTGCAAATAAAGCATAATGGCTTTTTCGAGTCCAAAATTACTTAACACCTGACTCATAAGTTCAGATGACACATGGCGCAACATCTGAATTCCATCATCGAGCATTTGCATGGCTTCGTTGTAAAGATTTTTCCGTTCTTCTACTTTTTTTTGATTCATCGAAAGCACGAGTAAAATACATCTTTGATGTAGCAAAAACAGGTGCTATATTGTCATGAATATTTTCTGAAATTTGTCGTCGTTCTTTTTCTTCAGTTTCAGCAACTATATTTAACAACTGTTTTTGTAATTGCCTTAGTTCGGTAATATCTCTTAAACTAATGACAGCACATTTTATTCCATCTATTTCTACTAATTTGGCATTTACCTGACAAATTGCCTGTTTATTTTTGGGGCGATTGATAAGTGTTATTTCATGATTTAATAAAACTTTTTCTTCTATAAGCTTTTTTACTCCTTCCTTCCATTGTTTTCGGTTATTTAAAATATAATATACCGGCTGATTGATAAGCATTTCGGAAGGAATATCTAAAACGTTTTCGATAGAAGGGCTAATTTCTTTTATATGAAAGCGATTATCGAGTACAAAATAAACATCTTGTATGTTTTCAAAAATCATGCGGTAACGTTTTTCGTTATTCGCAATAACTTTTTGTTGTTCTTGTAATTTGTATTTATAAGTAATCGTTTTAAGTGTTCGGACAATTGAACTTTCAATTTTATTTATAAAACCCAAATCTTTAATAACATAATCTTCCGCTCCTAAACGAAGAAATTCGCTGGCAATTTCTTCGTTACCGGCTCCAGTTATGGCAATAAATGGATGTTGAACACCTAATGTTCTAAGTTTCTCAATTAAAACATCGCCTGTAATGTCGTTTAGCTCATAATCGACAATCATGAGCAATGGTGTATTGTGGGTTTCAAAATATTCAATAGCTTCGCTACCCGAAAGGGCATGTATCAGCGATATACCTAATAACTCGAGACGATATTTTAAAAGCGTACCTAAAGCATGGTCGTCTTCAATTAAGAGAACGGTTTTAATATAAAAGTCATCTGTTTTATTCATTTCTAAAAAAACTGTGCATATTTACGCAAAAAACAACAAATGGTTTCGACATTTTTTATAAGTAATCGGCTTGCTGTCCTTTAACAAAAGGTGCAATAGCTCTATTATAAACGCCTTGCACGTATGCAATGGTCATTCCATAGTTAGTTACTGGTATGCCCGCATCGATAGCAGGTTTTAACCTATTAAAAAGTTGCTTTCGTGTAATCATGCAACCGCCACATTGTATTACCAATGCATAATCGGTAATAGGACGTTGGAGTGAGCTTAAACCGGCAACGACATCGAAGTGCAAATTTTTTCCTGTAAACTGGCTAATCCAACGAGGAATTTTTACTCGCCCGATATCGTCGCACGATACATGATGCGTGCATGATTCTAATAACAAAATACGATCTCCGTCTTTTAGCTCACTAATTTTAGGAGTGCCTTTTAAATATTCCTGAAAATGACCTTTATAATGAGCCAATAAAACACTAAAACCTGTTAAAGGAATATTTTCGGGAATCATAGCTGCAGCCTTTAAAAACAATTGACTATCAGTAATTGCTAATGCTGGTTGAATCTGAGTATTTCGCAAAAAAGCATCGACTTCTCGTTCTTTAAGAATAATACAAATGGCATCGTTATCGAGCACATCGCGAATTACTTGTACTTGTGGCAAAATAAGGCGGCCTTCCGGTGCTTCTACGTCGATAGGAGTAATTAGCAATACAATATCGCCTTGTTTTATTAAATCGCCCACTAAAGTAGGCGTAGAATATGCCGACTCAGGAATAGCTTGTTTAATAGCCGGTATAATGTAATTAAGTCGTTGAGGTTCATGAACACTAAATAAAATAATCGATTGTTTAATATATGCTTCAACTTCGTTAATAAAATCTTTTGATGGAGGATAAATATCAATTTTACTGTATATAACAAGGTAAGGTATATCGTACTTTTGAAATTCGTGAATTAAATTTTTCTCAAAATCGTCGAATGTATTTTGAGTAATAATAAGAATAGCCAAATCGATAATAGAAAGTGTTTCGAGTGTTTTTTTTATTCGCTTTTGACCAATTTCTCCTTCGTCATCTAATCCAGCAGTATCTATTAAAACAACAGGTCCGAAGCCTGTAATTTCATACGATTTTTTAACAGGGTCGGTCGTTGTTCCTGCAACATCAGAAACAATAGCAATGTCTTGTCCTGTTATACTATTAATAAAACTACTTTTTCCGTAGTTTCTCCTGCCATATATACCAATATGCGGTTTTTGTTCTTTACCTTTTTGCATATTTTATTTTTTTTTAAAAACAAATAAAACGGTTCCTGATTTTTTTTGCCATGCTTCAAACATATCTACCAGAAAATAATATGGCATAGCAATAAAAAAATAAAAACGCTGATACCATAATATCTTTTTTGATACATCACTCAAATAATCTTTATTGCCCTTAAACGATTCGAACAATATTTCGCGCTTAGGTGCTTTTTTATTCATTTGACTTTGAACATAACCAAAAGGATTTTGTTCTGGCGAAAAATAACAAATATTGTATAATTCGAAGCCATATTGCTGCATAAATGCTACAAAATCGTCAGGTTGAATAAAATTCAAATGACGTGGTGGATCTAAATGTAACCAATAACCTTTATATTTTTGAGCTTGATGCGATGCGATATTAGGAAATGATACGATAAAAACACCTTGGCTCCTAAGCCAACTCTGAACCTTTTCTATAATTTGTATAGGGTTTTTAGTATGCTCTAAAACATGAAACATTGTAATAGCATCAAAACTGTCATGATCATACATTGCATCTTCAATTTTACCAATATGAATATGAAGATGTTCGTATTTTTTAGCTCTATCGGCACTATTACCAGGGAGTTCAATACCATATAATTGCTTAAATCCTAAACCATGCAAATAATTTAAAAAACGACCATTTCCACAACCGATGTCTAATATTTTACTCTGTTTTTTATGGTTTAGTATTTTTTTTAACATTCGAGCTCTACTGCTTCGAAAATAATCGAGAACTTTTTCAACAAAGGGGAAATTAAATTTGTTTTTGCCGGCGCCATAATAATCGGTAGCATATGCTCTTGCCAGTTGCTCATCGGTAGGAAAAGGATGTAAAAAATAAAAACGACACGATTGGCAACGATACAAATCCCATTTATTTTGATAAATATCTATTGTATGCCATTGATATTGATTTTTAGAAGAATGACAAAAGGGACAAGTTACCATTATGAATTTTGTTTTTCAATTTTTTCAAAAATGGCATAATGCCTCCAACCCCATTTTTGCATTCGATATTGCAGTGAGGTTTTAATAACTCCCAGTCCATATTTTACACTACGAGAAAAATTTATAGACGATGCATCTTCGAAATATTTGGTTGGGCAAGAAATCTCTGCAATAGAAAAACCAGCATAAAAAATCTGAGCCAACATTTGATTATCGAACACAAAATCGTTTGAGTTGGCATTATAGTTAATGGTTTGTAAAACTTTTCGATTAAAAGCTCTATAACCTGTATGATATTCAGAAAGCTTTTGTGCAATAACAAAGTTCTGAAATAATGTTAACAATCTATTAAAAAAGTACTTATATTTTGGCATTCCTCCTTTTAAAGCTCCTTTACCCAAAATTCTAGACCCTAAAACAACATCGTATAAACCCTGAGCTAATATATATGCCATAGATGGTATTAGCTTTGGAGTATATTGATAATCGGGGTGAAGCATAACAATTATATCTGCCTCAAGCTCCAATGCTTTTTGATAACAAGTTTTTTGATTTCCGCCGTATCCAAGATTTTTTTGATGCCGAATAATATGTTTAATACCAAGGCTTTGTGCTACATGTATAGTATTATCGCTACTGGCATCGTCAACAACAATCACGTCGTCAACAATATCAAAAGGAATTTCGGCATAGGTAGCTCGCAATGTTTTTTCGGCATTATATGCCGGCATAACAACAACTACCTTTTTGCCAGCAAGCATAAATTATTCGAATTTTACCATAAGATGATCGAATAATGCTACTTCATGCGAAGGCGACCAAACATAAACAAGAATTTCCGATGACGGATTTACTTCTTTAGGTAAATCTACACTAAAACTAACATTACTCCAAATAGATGTTTCTTTTATCTGTTGGTCAAAAGCTTGCGATTGCCAAAAAACATTTTGTCCATTATTTTTTATATCAATAACTAATTGTACTTTAGAAGGAATTTGATACAAATAACCCTCGCACGAAACCGTCATTTTTTTAGCATTTTTCACTTTAATATCTTTATATAATGCTTTAAAACCATAACTAAATTCGTGGGTTGTATCAACAAAGAACACATAAGGATGCTTATCCATTTTTGCTTCTTTCGTAAAATCTTTGTTAATCCAAGGCAATAAGTCAATAGCATCTGCAATATATGCATTTTTTTCGTTCGAATTTGAATCGGAATTACAAGAATAAAACCAGAATAGAATTCCTGCTAAGGTTAAAAAAATAAATTTGTTCATATTTTCTATTTTTTTTGCAAATATATATTAAGTTTTTGTATTATTAAATTCATTTTTACTTGCTTCTACAATAATGATGTTTATTTATGTATGAGACCTTTGCAAAACTCTTTTTGGTCATTGCGAATGAAGGGTTGGCATGGTGTTTTGGTCCCGAGAAATCGGGAGAAGCAATCTTCCCGATGCTCGTTAAAAATGTGTTGTGTGTGGGGTGGAGATTGCTTCTTCTTCTCTTTTTTAAGAGAAGAATTGCAATGACGGTAAGGGGATGCGTTCGCTTGCCATGATGTGAGAGTTATATATTGCTTTTTTTTCATTTAGATTGTTCTAATGTAATAGATAAAAAGCAATACAAATAATTAAAATAAGTTTGAAATTTTTATCACAATAAACGAGTACGTTTTTTAGTTTTGCAAAGGGCTCAAATTATCTAATTATTCAATTAGTTTGTAACTTATGTTTATAAAAAAATAGATTAAGGTGGCATATTGCCACCTTAACCAAACCAAATCGAAAAACCATGAAAAAACAGCTACTACTTTTGGGGTAAATAGCTTTATCGTTTAATTAGACCATAACAGATTATATGTATTAAATGGTCGATGTACATAGACATATTATTTACTTTGTTTTCAACAAATAGTGGTATTTCAAGCCCTTTAAGAGCCGTCACTAATGTAATAGTGGCCATTTCAATATCTTTAACTTCAAAATATCCTTTTCTAATGCCTTCATCTAAAATATCTTTTACAAGGGCTATTTCTTTAGCATCTACTTCAGTGCGAATTTTATTTATAAACGGTAAATGGTCTAAAACTTCATTTTTCATTGCATCGTAAAAGTTTGATAAATTGAGCATTGTACGCATACGAGCATAAAAGTATGATTTTAATTTTTCTTCGGGAGTGTTTTTATCAGAAATAGCGTTAAAAAGTGCTTTTTCTAATTCAGTTGCTTCACATTCTACAACTGCTTTAAAAACATCTTCCTTGTTTTTAAAATAATAGTATATGGCGGTCTTGCCTTTACCGGCAGCCATTCCTATTTCGTCCATAGTTGTTTTTTTATACCCAAAACGACCAAAAACAACTGCTGCTGCATTGATGATTTGTTCTCGCACTAAATCTTTATCTTCTATCATAAAAATTGAATAATTAATATTTTGGGTATAAAATTAAGTTGTTTTTTTTTAAATTCAAAATTATTTTTTTACAATTTTAAAATTTATATCTCCTGTTAGGTTTCTCAAATTTAGAAAATACATGCCATTGTGTATGTTTTCTGGAAATTTAATTGTGGTATGTTCATGATTTATTTTTTTATTTAAAATTATTCTACCGGTAATATCGGTCAATGTTAGTTCAATAATTTCTTTATTGTTGGGAATAAGAATATTAATCTCATCTGATGTTGGATTTGGGTAAACAAGTGTTTTCATTAGTTCTGTATCGTTAAAATTTGTATTGCATGTTCTTTGGTAAGTAATGTTAGAGTTGTTAGTTAAACGGCTCATAAATAAAGCACCATCCGAAGCGTTACCTTTAAGCATATAGTTAAGATATGGTTTAAGCAAATAGAGAACTCTTGATTGTTGTTCTTCTCGAGTAATGGTAGGTTGTGGACTTGTGGTACTTTCGCCAAAACTGCAATTAAAATTGTAGTTGCCAAAATAGCAATGACCACCTCCTTTTATGGTAATTCTTGTTTTGCATGAGCTTGCACATGAATCGTACATGGGTATTTGGTGTGTAGCTGGAGGGGCAACTCCATCGTTTTCTCCTATAAACATTAACAAGGGTACAGTTACGCTAGAAGCTGCTGTAATGCTTGAAGGATTGGTGGTAGCAGCAGCAAAATTTATAAGTGTGGTAAAATTTGTGTAGTTTTCGGCAGCTAGGAAGCTTGAACCGCCACCCATCGAATGTCCCATTATGGCACTTGTATTGGCAATGTGTTGGTAAAAGAAAGATGAAGCGGTTGTATTTTCTGTTTTAAATTTTTCGTTTAAGAATCGTAAGTCTAAACCAAAATTGCTATGGCTTGGTGTTATACTTCCTTCGGTTCTGGGGAAGGCCATTATATAACCCATTGGCACAATGCTATCCCACAACCATTGGTATGCGTCCCAACCCATTACAAAACCATGACCGAATATTAAAACTGGAAATTGTCCGTTAGCAATAGCTACGTTATCGCCAGCTGTATTGGCTGGGTAATATATTTCAGTTTGAATACTCCGATTATTTCTTGCAGGATCTGTATAAGTAACTTGTTTATGTCCAACTAAATAAGTTTGTCCAAAAAATAAAAACGGCAATATTACTAAACTAATGAATATAAATTTTTTCATAAATTTTAATATTTGATTATTGCGTTCAAATATAAAACATTTTTTTTAATTAAACAAATGAATATTTCATTTTTTGAATAAAAAAATTATTTTTTAAAACTTGAATTTTATCTTATATAATGAAGCTTAAATTAAAAATGTAATTAACTTTTCAACGTAATATTGTTAAAAAAATACAGTTGACTAAATAAACAAAGCCATTTTAATTATTGTATTTTTGAAGATATGACAAGATATGGACTGACTATACTAATATTGATTTTTGCTTTGGTTAATAGCTCTTATATTATAGACACTAAAAACGAAGAGCTTCTTACATCAGCTAAAAAAGAAAATGCATGCATCCTAAAAAATTACAAAGCTGAACTTTGGGCAGATTCGGTACTTAAAACGTTAAGTTTAGAAGAAAAAATAGGTCAGCTTATTATGGTTGATGCTCATCCGCAAAAGGATAGAAAGCATTGGGAGCAAGTGGGCGAATACGTAAGTAAATATAAAGTAGGAGGTGTTATTTTTTTTAAATCAGGTCCGATGCAATTAGCATTGATGAACAATTATTTACAAGCAAAGGCACGTATTCCTCTTATAATGAGCATAGATGGGGAGTGGGGGTTAGCTATGCGAATGGATAGCGTACTTTCGTTTCCGGTTCAAATGGCTTTAGGTGCGATAAAAGATAATCAATTAATTTACGAAATGGGAAGAACTATTGCTCGTCATTTAAAACGGATTGGAATTCATATCAATTTTGCGCCTGTTCTCGATGTAAATAATAATCCCTTAAATCCTGTTATTAATATTCGTTCTTTTAGTGATGACAAAAAAGTAGTTGTAGAGAAAGCTACATTTTATATGCAAGGGCTTCAAGACGAGCATATATTAGCTGTGGGTAAACATTTCCCTGGACATGGTGATACGCAGACCGACTCGCATCATGATTTACCATATTTAGGTTTTAGTCGTAAAAGACTCGATAGTCTTGAGCTTTATCCATTTAGAGAACTTATAAAGAAAGGAATAGGCGGTATTATGATTGCCCATCTTGATGTTCCTGCGCTAGATCCTGTTAATAAACGTCCTGCAACATTGTCGCACGAAGTAGTTACAGAACTTCTTAGAGATGAAATAGGTTTTGAAGGTATAATTTTTACCGATGCTCTAAATATGAGAGGAGCAACCAAATATTTTAAGCCTGGTGAAGCAGCACTTAAAGCATTGCTCGCAGGTAACGATATTTTGCTTTATCCCGAAGAAATTCCATGGGCGATTCAATTTATTAAAGAAGCTATATACGATAGCATTATTTGTCCTGAAGAACTTGATGAACACGTGAGAAAAGTGCTTAAATTAAAATATTGGGTAGGTTTAAATCATTGCCAATATGTGGATACTAATAATTTATATTTTGACTTAAACCATCCTAAAGATTTACTGCTAATTCGCAAACTTACAGAACAATCATTAACTATAATTAAAAACAATAATAAAATCTTACCACTTCAAAGATTAGATACCCTTAAAATGGCTTTTTTAAATTTTCAGCCAAAGAATGCTAAAGTTTTTTATGATTATTTGGCGTTATATGCACCCATCGATACCATTCATTTCCCCGATAAACCTACAATTCAACAAATAAACCGATTACTTGACACGTTAAAAAATTACAATCTTATTATTACTTCTCTTCATCAAACCAATCGTTATTCGTTTAGAACTTTTAATATTAGCAATGAAAGTTTACAATTTTTAAAAGAACTCGATAAACTTAATAAAAAGGTAATACTTGCCTTGTTTGCGAGTCCATATAGCCTTCGCATTATTCCCGAAATAAAATCTTTTCAATCCATTATAATGAGTTATGAATCTAATCCTATTACTCAAGAGCTTACAGCTCAGCTAATTTTTGGAGGAATAGGTGCTTTTGGCAAACTTCCTGTTTCTGTATTTCCTTATTATCCTATTTATACAGGATATGATATTATTAAACCTATACGACTTAAATATACTATTCCAGAAGAGGTTGGAATTGATACAAGAAAACTGATTAAAGCTGATTCTATTATAAAAAGGGCTATTGCCTTAGAGGCATTCCCGGGGTGTCAGGTTCTAGTTGCTAAAGATGGAAAAGTTTTCTATCATAAGGCTTTTGGCAAGCTCTTTTACGATAGTTTACCAAATTCAATTAGCACCTTATACGATATTGCTTCGATAACAAAAATAGCTGCTACCACCTTAGCAACGATGGCACTTTATGACCAAGACAAAATAGACATTCATAAGGAAGTTGGCGATTATCTCGAAATAGCACAAAATTCAGATAAAGAACATTTATCGATAGGTGATATTTTATCGCATCAGGCAAGACTTACAGCATGGATACCTTTTTATAAAACAATGATTACTGATTCTATAAAAAAGAAAAATTACTTCTCGAATCAATATTCGAGTGAGTATCCTTATAAAGTAGCCGAAGACCTTTATGCACAAAAAGGGATGAAAGATACGATATATCAACGTATTTTCAATTCTAAATTATTGGCAGCAAAAAAATACGTTTATAGTGATCTTGGTTTTTTTATTATGAAAGAGATTGTCGAAAATCAAAGCCAGCAAAATATTTCCGATTTTTGTCAACAAAAGTTTTATCAGCCTCTAGGATGTGTAACAACTATGTTTACACCTCTAATTAAGTTTAAAAAAAAGCAAATTGCTCCTACTGAATACGACACTGAATTCAGAAAACAGCTTATTTGGGGCTATGTTCATGATCCAGGTGCTTCATTAATGGGCGGAATACAAGGGCATGCAGGAGTATTTTCGAATGCAAACGATTTGGCTAAAATTGCACAAATGCTTTTATGGAATGGTAAATATGGTAATGAAACATATATTAAGGCATCAACCATAAAATTATTTACTTCGTGTTATAATTGTCCGCAAAATCGCAGAGGCTTAGGATTTGATAAGCCAGAGCCCGATCCTGAAAAAGATTCTCCTGTTACACGAAACGCATCTTTACTTACATACGGACATCAAGGATTTACAGGCACATGTATTTGGATTGATCCGAAAGAACAACTTATATATATCTTTTTATCAAACCGAGTTTATCCTAATGCCGAAAACAAAAAAATAAACACGTTAGGTATTAGAAATAAAGTTTTTGATGTCTTTTATGAAGCGTTAAAACAATAGGTTATAAAATAACCAGTTTTTCATATTTTTCAGCAGTGCCAGTTGAGCTTTTTACCATTAATTTGTAGAAATATACACCACGACTAAGTTTATCGCCAAAATCGTCGCGTCCATCCCATTCAATGGGGTCACTTCTAAAACCATTTGAATAAAACGAATTTGAAATAGTTTTAACAACTTTGCCGGTAATAGTATAAACTTGAATTATAACTTGAATATGCCCATCAGCCTGATTATGTTCAAAATAAAATGAAGTTTTTGTGCTAAAAGGATTTGGATAATTTAATACTTTGTCGAGGCTGAGTTTTTCTGACGAAACGACCGTGAAATTTAAACTCGATTCGGATGAATTATTGGCCACATCCCATGCTTTTACGGTGATTTTATGTTCTCCAGGTGTGAGATTGGAGAGCCCATAAATAATTTTACCCTTTTTATAATTATCTTTTTCGCTAATATAATTATCGCTTAAAACTATTTTTTTTGAATAATTTCCATCTATATAGGCACATATGTCGTGACCAATACTACTGCTTACAGAATTGATACCATTTTCATCATATAAGTGAACAATTAAATTGGGCGATTCATTAGTAGTACCTCCATTAACAAAGTTTTCATTGTTCATATACAGTGAAATGATTGGTCCTTGATTGTCTGATAAACTATCGGCTTCACCTCCAATAGAGAGTTCATTAAAAAAACCTGTGGCATCTTCAATTCCTGAATTAGGCATAGCATAGTAGCTTATTTTTCCGAAACCTGATGTATATTGAATATCTTTAGGCATAATAAATTCTAATGAAAAATAACCGTTATTCACTGTAGCTTGTCCTTTAAACAAAACATTATTTTGAATAGTAAATGGAAACGGAGTGCCACCATCGTTGGCTAGCGTATTTAAGCTTATGGGCTTATCAAATACGGTTACTAAAATGGTTCCAGAATAATTGCTTAGCAGTTGATGATGGATGTTTTCAACATGACCTTTTATTTTTATACGTTGTAAGGGTTTAATTGTATCAGTAAAATTAGACAATGGTTTACCATTAATGCTATCGGTAATAATTATATGTTTTGGGTAAGCCAAACGGAGAGCTGGATCGCCAAGTAGTGAGAAATTACGCTTATTTATATCACCTAAACCACCTGTTTGGTTTTTTGCCAAACGATATATATCGCCAATACACATATATTCACCACTCGAAGTCCGCTTATATAAGTAATCGAAAAAACTTTTGTTTAATGCAAAATTAGATGTGCTATAAACTAATCGAGTAGTCGAAAACATTGCAATTGAGCCACCCTGAGGATTTAAAAGTACAAGTTCACCCGCCGATGTGCGATTATAATCGTCCCAATGGCTAAACTCACATGTTGCTGTTATAAATAAGGGCAAAGTATTAAAATTTGTCCATTGAGTAATATCAGTATTAATTATAACATGTTCATGGGTAAGGGCATATTCGTTGCCGTGTCCGGTATAATTAAAAACGAGTGTCCCTTTTTTCATTCGTTTTTCTATTGCATCGTGAGCATCGGGGTAACGATCGCCCGTAGGTGTCGATTCTTGTTGAAAGGCATCAAGATAGATTTTGTCGAGATTGTATTGTGGATAAAGTGTATCAACCATCGTAGCTAAAGCATTGCTTTGACCTATGTGTTCGTTCGAATCTTCATCATCAGCAACAAAGGTTAATGTATTTCGCCAATCGCCTAATGAATTGGAACTTACATAATTTTTTATTTTTTTTACTACGGTATTTGCTTCGGAGATAGATTTTACGGGTAAGCGTCCTACGCTAATATCTAATTTTCCAATATATTCATATTCGTTACTATCAAGCATTCCAAAATAATCGTCGGTAGTAAAAGAACTTACAGGGGCATTTGAATAGACAGATTGGTAGGTTAATATATAATTTGTATTACCACTGAAGTAATGACGATTATCGTAAGAGCCATCTCCCATTAACAAAAGATATTTTGGCATGGAGGCAGAATCGTTGCCAGCTCTATCGTATAACATTTTCATTAAATATTTAATGGCCGAAACGTCAGGCATACCCGAAGAAAATTCATTGTAAATCATTTCGGGGGTTACAACTTCAACTATTAAATTATCCATTTGCCTATGTAAGTCTGCTAACTCATTTGCAGCAGATAAAAAATCGGGGTGGCTTACAATAATCATATCAACGTGTCCTAAGCCATGTAAATTTTGGTTAGCAACATCTCCAACAACAGTGGGTGTATAAAAATTGGTCCCATCAAAAGCAATAAACTCTCTTAAATTACTCGTTGATGCATTAAATGTTAATGTATTGCCATTTATGTTAGACTGCACGATGGCTGGGTTTAATGGATTTGTAACATCCCATATTATAGTCTGGGGATTGTTGGTAGTTAATTGAAATTGAGCAACATTCCCAGTGCCAACCGATAAAGCATCTCTAAAAAACATTTGCCCGCCGCTAAAAATTAAATTTCTTCGTACATTTATTTCAAAATAATCTAACCAGCCTTCTCCGCCTTGTGCAGGTTTATTATATGTAATAGAAAAATTTAAGCTATTTGAGGCATTGAGTGTAATTGTTTTTTTAAAAGTTTCTCCGTTGGCATAGTTCCCTGTTCCGCTATAATTTAGTGCTGATATGAATTGACTACCTAATGCTTGTCCGTTTAAGCTAAAATTAAATGAATTGGTAACATTTGATCGGCCATAAACTACTGCTTTTATTGTAGCATTGCTACCCGATACAATGTTGGGCATAGTAAAAGTAAAACTTTGTGTTAAATTATTCGAAAATGATTCTCCCACCCATGTTCTTCCAGATTTAATAAAATTAACCGACTCTAATTCGTGATAAACATAATCGTTAAATGTGTTGACCGTTTGAGTATAAGTTAAGCCATTCTCGTCGATAACCGACATGGTTGTGGCAGGTACTCCATCGTCTGTTAAAAAATAATACGATTCATCAGTATAATGATGAATAGCATGAACAAATGTTTGCTCACTTGCATTATAAGTCCAGTAAACAGGAGCTTTGGCATAAAAAAGAATATAATCGCCATCATTAAAAATATTGTCATTACCTTTATATATATAAATAGGTATTTGTTGAACGTCGTCCACTATAGGAACATTATTATAATAAGGTAATTGAGCTCCACCATTTCCATATATTTTTATATTCTGTGGATTTGTAAAGCCCAATGATACTATTTGAGCATAAGTTAATTTATAAATTCCCGATTGAGTAATTTTTATTTTTTTCCATCGTCCATTGCTAAATACTGAATTTGAAGCATATTGGGGTGTATAAGCTTTTACTTCATTTGCGTTTTTTTTGTTCACTAAAACAACTTCAAATGAGCGAATTCGTTCATAATTTCCTGTATAGGTATTTTTTCTTACAGGGATAAGTTCCATGTTTAGAAAAGGTACTTTTCGTTGAAAATAAACATTGCTTTTTAATTCAAAATCGGTTTTTATATTACTTAAATCAATATTATTTAAATCAGTTTGAGCAATAACTTCGGTAATAACATTTTTTAATTCAACAGAAAAATTTGAAGAATTAATTTTAAATTCATGAACAAAACAAGGAATGGGATTGCCTGGGAATGAATAGTTTGCACCCTCAAAATATAAATATGTTATTTTATTGTTTCCTAGCTTTTCAATCTTATTGGGTGTCCAGTTTAAAGTAAAGGTAAAAGTTTGGGCATGAGATATTAACCCGATAAAGCCAAAAACAACGAAAATCAAAAAAAATCTCATAAAAAAATTTTTTAAAACTTAAAAAACGAAAAATTATGTTTAATATTGTATCGTCAAAAAATTAAAATTTTTGCAAACGTTAATGTTTTTTAAAAAATTATTTGTATAATTGCAGATTGAAGAAATATACCTTTACAATGAATAAAAGGAAACTATTTGTTTGGTTATTCCTGTTAACTATAGGATGGCAAGTAAGCAAAGCACAGGACCCGCAATTTTCTCAATTTTATGCGAGTCCGCTTTACTTAAACCCAGCCCTTACAGGATCTATAAAGTGTCCCCGTGTGACATTAAATTATAGAAATCAGTGGCCCGCCTTAGGTTCAACCTATGTAACCTATATAGCTTCTTATGATCAAGGAGTAAAAGCACTCGAAGGATCGCTTGGAGGTTATATTTATCAAGATATTCAAGGAGATGGTGCAATTACAAGTACAAATATAAGCGGTATTTACGATTATACATTTAGCCTTGATCGCCGTTCAAATTTAAATATTGCTTTTCAAGCTACATATATACAAAAAAAGCTTAATTGGAATTATATTTTTCCTGATATGATTCATCCTTTATATGGACCTATTTATCCTACCGCCGAAACCAATGTACCTACTGTTGAATCAAAAGGACATTTTGATTTTTCAACGGGTATTGTTTACTCACGTCAAAGTTTCTTTGGTGGTGTTGCTGTACATCACCTTACTCAACCTACGGAATCATTCCGCAGCAATGACGACGCCGTATTGCCACGAAAATATACTGTTCATGCTGGTTTTAATATCCCACTAAGTGGTAGAGGAATTAAAAAAGGGGAATTGTTATTATCGCCCAATCTATTATTTCAACAACAACGCGATTTTCAACAAATGAATTGGGGATTATATCTTAGTCGTAAAGGTATTGTGGGAGGTATTTGGTTTAGACAAAATTTAACTTTTCACTACGATTCCTTTATTATGTTACTCGGATACTTAAAAGAAAAATACAAATTTGCTTACAGCTACGATCTTACCATTTCTGAACTTAAAAATCAAACACTCGGTGCTCATGAAGTCTCATTTTCAATGATTTTCCCATGTAAGCAGAAAAAACAAAAGTTTAGAACAATAAGTTGTCCATCATTTTAGTTATATACATGTAAATTAAGGTGCCTTATGAATACAAAACTTTTTAAATTAGTATTAACGCTATTAGCTTTTGTACTAATATTTTCGTCTTGTGATCGTAAACGTTCTGCCACTACAGGTTGGAACTATAACGACGAAAAAAATGGCGGTTTTGAATACGTATTTTACGAAGAACAAGAAACCGGACCAGGACTCGTTCTTATCGAAGGTGGTACTTTTTCGATGGGACGTGTAGAACAAGATGTTTTATACGAATGGCATGCTTTTCCAAGAAGAGTTACGGTTTCATCATTTTATATGGACGAAACAGAAGTTCGTAATGTTGATTATCGCGAATATCTTTATTGGCTTCGCAGGGTATTTGTTGACTATCCCGAAGTATATAAAATGGCTTTGCCCGATACATTAGTATGGCGTAAAAAATTAGCTTACAACGAACCTTATGTAGAACTTTATTTCCGCCATCCAGCATATCAAGAATATCCTGTTGTAGGAGTAAACTGGCGACAAGCAAACGATTATTGTGCATGGCGTACCGATCGCGTTAACGAACTCATAATGGTACGCGAAGGATTGCTCAATATGGACCCAACAGGACAAACCGGTGAAAATAACTTTAATACTGAAGCATATCTTGCAGGACAATACGAAGGCGCCGTTCGTGATCAATTACCTGATTTAGATCCCAATAACGATTTTAGAAAAGTTCGTATGGAAGATGGTATATTGCTCCCCAAGTATCGCCTTCCAACCGAAGCTGAATGGGAATTTGCTGCATTAGGTTTAATTGGTAACATGTTGGCTCAAGAACGAATTTTTAACGAAAGAATTTATCCATGGAACGGTCACTATATCAGAATCGACGACCGTTCAGGATTTAAGACAACCGATGTAGGTCAAATACGTGCCAATACTATGAGAGGTAGAGGCGATTATATGGGTATGGCAGGAGCACTCAATGACCATAACGATATTCCAGGACCCGTTACTTCCTATTGGCCTAACGATTACGGACTATACTGTATGTCTGGCAACGTTAACGAATGGGTGATGGATGTTTATCGTCCATTAACCTATGAAGACGCCGAAGATTTCCGCCCATTCCGTGGTAACGTATATCAAACACAAGTACGCGACGAAGAAGGAAATATTGCTGAAAAAGATAGCTTAGGACGTATTCGATACAGAAATGTTACCGACGATGAAGCATTTAACCGTAGAAATTACAATACGGCCGATAATATCAATTATTTAGATGGTGATTATGAATCGAGTATTGATTACGATAACGAAGAAGCCAATAAAGATAATACCAACTCCAAACGTATGTACAATACCGGTAAACCTATGATTGGCGAAAATGGAAAACCCACTATGCGTGGTGGCGACAAAATGACTTCAATGATTGATAACCGTCAACGCGTATTTAAAGGTGGTGGTTGGAGAGACCGCGCATATTGGATGTCGCCTGGCACTCGTCGTTTCCTTGATGAAGAACAATCTCGCGACGACTTAGGCTTCCGTTGTGCTATGCACAGAGTTGGGTCTGCAAGAGGTGGAATAGAATAAAAAAATAGATTGAATAAATATGAAAAAGCTGCCCCAAAAAGGCAGCTTTTTTTTACCTTTGTGCTATGAATATAGAGAATATTTACAGTATTTTTGAACAGTGCAACTTTACAGTATGCACCGATACACGTAAAATAATAAAAGACTCCTTGTTTATCGCTTTAAAAGGAGAGCTTTTTAATGCCAATCAATTTGTAGAAGAAGCCATCAGACAAGGTTGCCGATATGCCATTGCTGATGAATATCAAGGACAAAATGAACAAGTTGTTGTTGTTGATAATGTACTAAAAACACTACAAGAACTGGCGCACTATCATCGAAAACAAATGAAAGCCAAAATTCTTGGTATTACAGGAACCAATGGAAAAACAACTACTAAGGAATTGATAGCTGCCGTTTTAAAAGAAAAATACAATATTATATATACCCAAGGCAATTTTAACAATCATATCGGTGTGCCACTTACCTTGCTTACCATAAGACCTGAAACCGAAATTGCCATTGTTGAAATGGGAGCCAATCATCCCGGTGAAATAGATTTTCTTTGCTCTATTGCCGAACCAGACTATGGTATTATTACTAACGTGGGTAAGGCTCATTTAGAAGGTTTTGGAAGTTTTGAGGGTGTAGTAAAAACAAAAACAGAACTATATCGATACATTAAAACAAAAAATGGACTTGTTTTTGTTAATTACGACAACAAGATTTTGTTGGAGCACGCTATGCATTTGCCTAACTTTTCATACGGAACCAATAATTTGGCTAATATTGTTGCCACTCATTTCGAAGCTAAACCTACATTGTTATTAAATTGGAAAATGCAAAATAGTTCTATTGTTTATACTGTAAATACTCATCTTATTGGTAAGTATAATTGGGAAAATGTATTAGCATCGATTGCTATTGGTTCTTATTTTGGATTAGACCCAAAAGCAATAATTCAAGGAATAGAAAATTATATTCCTACTAATCATCGCTCGCAATGGTTAACTATTGGCACCAATCATATTTTAATGGATGCATACAATGCTAATCCAACAAGCATGCAACTTGCATTGAATAATTTTGTTGCACTTCCATTCGAAAACAAATGCTTAATTCTCGGTGATATGAGAGAATTGGGAGCTTACGAAGAAAATGAACACCAAACAATACTTAACCTTTTGGAGCAACATTCATATAAGCAAGTATTTTTGGTAGGACCTGTATTTACAAAATTAAATAAAAACAAAGAATTTTTAACCTTCAATTCCGTAGAACATCTCATGGAATATCTAAAAGAAAACAAACTTGCTAATTCTACTATATTAATTAAAGGTTCGCATGGTATACATTTAGAAAAACTAATGAATTTTTTTAATGAACAAGTATAAAACTAATGCTTTACCAGTTGTAGAAGAATTTTATTCACTTCAAGGCGAGGGTTATTATGCCGGTACAGCAGCTTATTTTGTGCGATTAGCTGGATGCGATGTGGGATGTCATTGGTGCGATTCAAAACCATCGTGGGAGACCTTTCCTCATCAATGGATAGCTACAACCGAATTAGCTCAACGAATTATTTATAATCCTTCCAAACATTTGGTGCTAACAGGTGGCGAACCTTTTTTGCACGATTTAACGCTATTGTCAAGCCTAATTAAAAAATCGGGTGTAATAACTCACGTCGAAACCAGTGGTACTTCTGTTTATTCAGGTGAATGGGATTGGATTTGTTTATCGCCCAAACCTTGGCAGCCTCCTATAAAAGAATTTTATGAGAAAGCGCATGAACTGAAAGTTATCATTCAAAATCCCGACGATTTTAAGTGGGCAGAAGCTTGTGCATTAAAAACCAACCCCCAATGCCATTTATTTTTGCAACCAGAGTGGTCCGTATTTAATAAAATACTACCTTTTATCGTTGAATACATAAAAGAAAATCCTCATTGGAGAATTTCCATTCAAAGTCATAAATTTATGAAAATACCATAATACCATGAAGTGGATACTTATCATATCAATTATTACTTTAACATTTAATTTATTGCAATCCCAAGAATATTCTACTAACGACCGCAAGGCAATAGAATTATTCGAAAAAGCATTGGCTTATTATAACCAAGGACAACTTCAAACAGCATTAGCGGTCGTTGAAAAAGTGCACGAACGCGACAAGAATTTTGTTGAACCTTACTTACTCAAAGCCGATATTTATCATGAACAAAAAAAATATAACGATGAAATAATTACACTAAAAAAAGTTTTAAGCATCAATCCAAATTTTAATGAAAAAATATTTTTCATGTTGGGGCAAGTAGAATACAAAATGGGATATTACGAAGATGCGGTCGAACATTTAAATCATTTTGTTGAAATAGGAAAAGTTCATCAAGATATAGTTGAAGCTCAAAAGTGGCTTAAGAAAGCTGAATTTGCATCGTATGCAATGGCTCATCCTGTTCCTTTTGAGCCGATACCATTGTCAACAAATATCAATTCACCGTACAAAGATTATTGGCCATCGTTGACAATCGACGAACAAGAATTATACTATACTGTACAACTTCCTACCAATCAACGTTCACCCTATGGAGAGCAAATTTATCAGGAAGATTTATTTGTAAGTAAAAAAGGTGCAGATGGTAAATGGAAGGTTTCCCAAAATATTGGTTTACCTATTAACACCGACGACAACGAAGGTTCTCAGAGTATCTCGGCAAATGGACAATTTTTGTTTTATGTGGCTTGCAATCGTAAGGTTGATTTTGGTTCTTGCGACATCTATTATTCTGAAAAGCAAGGTGATGGATGGACACCCCCAAAAAATATTGGTAAACCCATAAATTCTGAATATTGGGAGAGTACTCCGGCTGCTTCTGCCGATGGGCGTATGTTGTTTTTTTCGTCAGGAGTACGTCCAGACTCTAAAGGAGGTAAAGATATTTATGTAAGCTATAAACGAGATGATGGTTCATGGACAACTCCCATAAATTTAGGCGATAGCATTAACAGTGCCGGTGATGAATTTGCTCCTTTTATTCATCCCGATGGCCGAACGCTTTATTTCTCATCGAATGGTTGGCAAGGATTAGGAGGGCAAGATTTGTTTTATTCAAGGCTGAAAGATGATAGTACCTGGACTGCACCACAAAATTTAGGGTACCCTATTAATACATCATACGACGATTTTGGCTTAATTGTTAACGCTAGCGGTCAATATGCTTTTTTTTCATCGAATAGAAAAGGATCGCAAGATTGGGATTTATATACGTTTGAACTTTATCAAGAGGCTCGTCCTAATCCGGTAACTTATGTTAAAGGTAAAGTTTATGACATTAAAACCAAAGAATCGCTTTTAGCCAATGTTGAAATTATCGATTTAGAAAGTGGTAATATTATTTTTTCATCAAAAACAATAATGCCACAAGGAACATATACAGCTTGTATTCCATTGAAAAAGAATTATGCGATGAATGTAAACGCACCCAATTATTTATTTTATAGCGAAAATTTTACATTAGAAAAAACGATCAAAGTAGATCAGTCGTATGTAATCGATGTTCCCTTGCAACCTATTGAAATAGGTTCTAAGGTTGTGCTTAAAAATATATTTTATGAAACAGACCAATATGTGTTGAAAAAAGAATCGGAGATTGAATTAAATAAACTTATTAAATTATTAAATCAATATCCTCGTTTGCATATCGAAATTAGTGGTCATACTGATAATGTTGGGGGACTCGAGCACAATAAAATTCTTTCAACTAATAGAGCCAAAACGGTGTATGAATATTTAGTTAATCATGGTATAAAAGCGGAACGATTAAAATACGCCGGCTATGGATATAGTAAACCCATAGCCGACAATAATACTTCACAAGGGAGAGCACTTAATCGAAGAACAGAGTTTAAAGTGCTGTCGAATTAGTTTTTTATTCTTCTTTTTTTGTTTTTGTAGATTTCTTTTTTGTTTCTTTATTTTCTGTTGTAGAGGTTCCGACTTCTAAATGATTTGTAAAAGCATCTTTAACTTTTTCTTCTTCTGCTTTAGCTGTTGCGGAAACCTTACTTTTTTTTCTTGGACGACGTACGCCATAAGTGCCAAGAACAATTTTACCACGACGCGATTTTTTATCTCCTTTTCCCATAGTTATTAGTTTTAGGTTTATTTATATGTTTGTTCTAATTTGTTGGTTTCAATTTTCTGATTATCTACAAACACTTCTTTAATTTTGAGAGCTTCGCCTAAAACAACATTAACATTGTTAAGGGTGTAACCTGGATGACATTTGGCAGTAACTTGCCTTAGTTGGTTTGGTAAAGGATCTGAAATTTGAATATCGATAATTCCTTTATATAATTTTAATGTAGATATAAACAATGATGCTTCGTTGTTGTCTTTTAATCCTTTTACCTGAAAAGTTAGGTTTTTGGTACCATCATTATTTACTAATAATAAGCTATTATCATCGTTTGTATAAAAAAATATTTGAAGGTTATTAAAGCGGCTGTTCTCTTGTGAATATAATGAGTTAATACTAAAAAACAACAACCATGCTCCCGTAATTAGGGAGCATTTAAATGCACATTTCATATGATTAACGATGATTATTCGTTAGGATCAGAAACCCTTTTTTTGGAAGGAATAGCATCACGTTCAGCTTTTTTCTTAGCTTTAAGCTCACGAACGTAAGTTTTAATTTCTTCAATTTGATTTACTGAAAAAGTTTTATCGTTAATAATAATATTATTAACATTGATAGATTTAAAAAAGTTTACAATTGTTTTTTCGTCATTACCTTTAAAACTTAAAAGTGCTTTGCGGGCACCATCAGGTTCTGCATTATCTAAGTATTGAAATTTTGCTACATATGGATCGGCTAAAATACTTTTTTCTAAATTTTTAAATTCTGCATCGGTTTTTAATCCAAGTATTTTAATAGTGGGCATGGTGTAAATATCAGCATCTTGTTTAAATAAATTACCATTGTCGGTTTTTATAGATAAATCAATACTTTTTTGAGCACTGGTAATACCAAATGCTACGATTGCTAACATAATTAATACGAATGTTTTCATATGGCGTAAATTTTAATTTTGTTCAAATTTATTACTGTTTTTTGAAAAATCAAAATTTTTTAAATTTTTTTTTGAAAGCTTCGATGTCCGAAGGACAATTCAAATTTAATAAAATTTCTTGAAATTCGCAAGCATATCTTATTTTTTGATACTGACTTAAAAATACTCTGAAATTATTTGTTTCGGTTTGGTTGCTTATAAGACTGCTAGTTATTTCTGCACTAAGTAAAACAGGATGTCCACCTTGATTTTGATATACGGGTACGACAAATGCCGACGGTTTTAAAAGATGCGACATTTCAAATATGAGTTTTTTATTGATAAATGGATTATCAACATTTTGTATAAAAACGGATGATGAGCCAATTTTGCTTAATCCCATTTTTAATGAGTAAAGCCGACCTTTTTCTGGAAGTTGGTTAATAACTATATTTATTTCGTAGTTTAAATAAGAATAAAGTGAATCAATTATTTTTTTGCCTTCGTTATTTAATACTACCGTAATTTGCGATACGTTGCAATTTTTTAATCCTGATACTAAGTATTCTAATAATGTAAGTTGACTATTGATTTTAACAAATGGTTTTGGTTGTCCCATTCGAGATGAATTGCCAGCCGCAAGAATAATAAAAGGATACATAATTTAAAATATTTACAAAATTATATATTTAATCTATGTTTATTTACATGGCATCTTTATGGATGAATCTATTCTATTATTAAAAATTATGGCAGTATTTTTAAAAAAGTTGTGTAAAAAAAATTAGTATAAAATAACGTGCGGCTTTTCCTAGAAACATAAACAAACATACTTTAAAGGGGGGTGCTTTAAATAATCCCAAAACTAATGCTATGGCATCTCCAATTGCTGGCATCCATGTAAATAATGCGGTAAGCGTGGTATATTTATGTACATAATGTTCGGCTTTTTTGATTTTATTATCAGAAATTCGAAGGTATTTATGAATCCATTCGGTTTTACCTGCTCTGCCAATATAATAGTTGGTCATTCCTCCCAATGTATTGCCTATGCTTGCAATAACAAATACCCATGCGGCGTCGTATTTTAGAGCAATCATTCCAATGACAATGATATCAGAACTAAAAGGAATAATGGTTGCCGAAAGAAAAGATACAAGAAATAATCCCCCGTAACCAAGACTAAACCAAAACGACATTATTAGGTTTAATTTTTAATATTTAATGCGATTAATTGATGTAATGACGGATATACAGTAGTTACAAAATTCGAGAGTGGTGTATATAGCAACGATTGGTTTTTGGTATCTTTTTCAATTAAAACATTGTTTTTATCGAAGCTATTCAATAAATAAATAATAATTCCAACAATAAAGGCACCTTTTAGAAGCCCCAAAGCTAATCCACCAATTTTGTTTAGCCATCCAATACCAATTTTTGATAAAAAGCGGTCGGTAAACCATATCCCTAATTTCATAGCTAAAAGTGCTAATATGAAAGTAAGAGCAAAACATATAAGTTTAAAATATGGTGTTTGGGTATTTATCCATTGAGCGAGCTTGTTACCGACATAAGTCGAAAAATGAATGGCTAAATATAATCCAATTAATAATGCAAGTGTAGAAAATATTTCTTTTAAAAGCCCGTTAGTTAAGCCTTTAAAGCCAAACCATAAAAAAGGTACGAATAAAATGATATCAAGTATTTGCATATTTTTTAATTTTGTGTAAAAATACGAAAAAAATGCCGTTAATAAATTCACTCATTCATTGGGTAAATATAAAACGAATTAATCAGATTGATTTATTCAAAAGATATCCGCAAGATGTACAAAATGAGGTATTAGCAAATTTGCTTGTAAAAGCCAAAAATACTGAAATAGGACAAAAATATAAATTTGACATTATTGAATCGGCTCATCAATTTGCTGAAACTGTTCCTGTTGTAGATTACGATGGGTTTAAACACTATGTAGAACGTATAATGCAAGGGCAACAAAATATTATTTGGCCAACAGAAATAAAATGGTTTGCAAAATCGTCGGGAACGACTTCCGATAAAAGCAAATTTATACCTGTTAGTCGTGAGTCGCTAGAAGAATGCCATTATAAAGGAGGACGCGATGTGGTGGCATTATATTTAAAACAATATCCCGATAGCGAAATATTTCTTGGTAAAACACTTGCCTTAGGTGGTAGCCATAAGATTTCGGAGTTTAATAGCGATTTATATTATGGCGATCTATCGGCCGTGTTGATGCAAAATCTTCCTTTTTGGGCTGAATTTTTAAGAACCCCAACCCTTGATATAGCGTTAATGGACGAATGGGAAAGTAAAATTGAAAAAATTGCCAACGAAACCATAAAACATCGGGTATCGGTTTTAGCTGGTGTTCCCTCTTGGATGATGGTGTTAATAAAACGTATTTTAGAAATTACAGGAAAAACATACTTAGATGAGGTTTGGCCTCAATTAGAATTGTTTATTCATGGTGGTGTGAGCTTTGAACCTTATCGCGATTATTATCGAAGCTTTTTTAATAACAAGCCAATGCGATATATGGAAACCTATAATGCTTCGGAAGGCTTTTTTGCCATTCAAGATAATTTGTTTGAGTCCGATATGTTGCTTATGCTCGATTTAGGTGTTTATTACGAATTTATTCCGATGGAATATTGGGATAGCGAATCGCCTAAAACGCTTACTATTGGAGAGGTTGAATTAAATAAACCATATGCACTTGTAATATCTACTAATTCTGGTTTGTGGCGATATAAAATTGGTGATACCATTAAATTTACTTCATTATATCCACATAAAATTAAAATTACCGGACGTACCAAACATTTTATCAATGCTTTTGGCGAAGAACTTATGGTAGAAAATGCCGAATATGCTGTTAGGTGGGCGTCTGAAAAAACGGGTGCTGTAGTTTGTGAATATACTGCAGCGCCTATATTTATGAATGAGAGAAACACTGGCTCGCATGAGTGGATATTTGAATTTGAAAAAGAACCCAGCAATATGCAAACATTTATGGAAGAACTAGACTGGGCATTAAAAACTGTTAACTCCGATTATGAAGCTAAACGATATAAAAATATTACCCTTTCGTTTCCAAAATGGGTAGTTGTTAAAAGTGGCACTTTTTATCAATGGCTTAAAAGCAAAAACAAACTGGGAGGGCAGCACAAAGTCCCACGCTTAGCTAATCATCGCGAATATGTTGAAGAATTAAAAGAAATTCATTATAATAATTGTTATTATGCTAATTAAAACCGTTATAGCTTTTTTTTCGTCATTAATTCTTATTAAGCAAATCCCTTTTAAATCGACAAGAATTGAAAGCAATGTATTAGAACAGTTTTATTTAATAAATGGCTCAAATTTATATATGTTTAGTAATGATGGAGTTGTTGTTCATAGCTATTCCAACAAAAATATTGGAGAAATTACTCAAGTCGATGTCTCAAATCCTATGCGTATTTTATTGTATTATGCAGATTTTAATCAATTACATTTTTTAAATAATAAGCTGAGTCCTATTGCTTCACCCATTTTATTAGATGAATTAGGATATACTAGTGTGGGTGGTGTTTGTAATTCTTTTCAAAATGGTTTTTGGATATACGATTCACAAAAAGAGCAACCTATTTTGTTCTCCTCTACTTTAGAATTAAAGTATAAAGGAACAACAATAACATTGCCCGATAGTGTAACATCTATTCCTCTTCTTATGTGCGAAGAAGGGAAACGTTTGTATTTAGCTTTTGCTGGTTATGGGCTTTATATTTTTGAACAAACAGGTAATTTATTGCGTTTTATTCCAATTGATGAGTTAAAATACATTCAAATAAAAGGAAATTATGCTTATTACTTAGCTAATCAAATTTTTTATCGTTTAGATTTAAATTCTTATCAAACTCAAATGATAGAAAAAAAGATTCAAAACTTTTATGGTTTTACGGTTTTAAGCGATAAAATAATTTTTGCAACCCACGATAGTTTATCGTTTTATTCTATTCGTCAATAATAATCTAGTTATGTAAAAAAATATATTTTTTATTTTTAATATTCTAACAAATATTTATCAGTTTATATTATAAAGAAAGAAGAAGCATAAAGTTGTTTCTAAAATCTTTTAATAAAATAGGTAGAATGACACCAATTTTCATTTTTAATTTTTATCATTAACTTTGCATCATGAATCATTCATCAAAATTAAAGACAGAAGGATTAGTCAAAAAATACAAAGCGCGTACGGTTGTAAATGGTGTAAGTGTCGAAGTTAATCAAGGTGAGATAGTGGGTTTATTGGGGCCGAACGGTGCAGGTAAAACAACTACTTTTTATATGATAGTTGGTTTAATAAAACCCAATAGCGGTAGAATTTATTTCGATGATAAGGATATAACCGATTATGCTGTGTATAAAAGGGCTCAAATAGGTATAGGTTATTTAGCTCAAGAAGCTTCTGTTTTTAGAAAAATGACCGTAGAGGACAACATCCGTTCGGTATTAGAAATGTCGAATTTTACAAAAGAATATCAAAAAGAACGTTTAGAAACCTTATTGGAAGAGTTTGGTTTAAACCGTATTCGCAAGAGCTTAGGCATTCAATTGTCGGGTGGGGAGCGACGTAGAACTGAAATAGCAAGAGCATTGGCACTCAATCCAAAATTTATTTTGCTCGATGAGCCTTTTGCCGGAGTTGATCCCATTGCTGTAGAAGACATTCAAGAAATTGTTAGCCGTTTGCGCGAAAAAAATATTGGCATTATCATTACAGATCATAATGTTCACGAAACATTAAGCATTACTAATAGAGCCTATCTACTTATCGAAGGCACCATTTTTAAATCGGGCACAGCCGAAGAACTTAGCGAAGACGAACAAGTACGCCGTTTATATTTGGGTAAAAATTTTGAATTACGAAAAACGGTTAAAACTCCGACTGAAAAAAATCTGAAGGAATAGACAAAATTGCCCTGCGAATATCTAATTCGTTTAAACCATTTACGAATAGGCATAAACAAAGAGCTACCAATGCTTCTTTTTGGTATTTATTGTTTTGTGGTATATAGGTTAATTCATCAAGGTATAATGGCACTAAACGCTCTCGATCGGCATAAATAATAATTCTATCGCTGTCGTATAAGGCTACTGTTTTTCGTTTATCAAGTAAATCGCGAACGTTTTTGCTTTCGGGGTGTAGTGAAAAATATGCTGTACTAACATCGATACGTTCTTGAGCATCCATTATTAAAGGTTCATCGGCATTGAGAATAGCGGTACCATCTAATTCTATTTCCTCTAAAACAACCGATTTTGCATAAGCTACATCTTCAATATCACGTATATGGTCGTAGGTATAATATTCTTCTTGTTCCTCAATATTTAAAAAAATACCAATGGAGGCATAGCGATAACCTAATCCATATTCTAGAATACTTTCTACGGGTGTTTCGGTAATGGCAAAAGTAACGGTGGGATCTTTAAAAATAATAGCAGCATTATTGCTATCAATGCTATTAATAGGGCGGAGTTTTTGGCCATTTATATAGATACCTGTGCTATTAATACATCCAACCACTTCGCCTTGATACAAATAAATATGTTCGAGCATTTTAGCTAAAAATGTTTTACCCTTTGAACCTGTAATAGAAATATGAGGTATTTTAGACGGTACTTGATTGGGGAAAAGCATATCGACAAAAAGCTTTTGAACAGGTTGAGGATTACCAACTGTAGGATTGATATGCATTCTGAAGTCGGGAGCAGCATTTATCTCAATAACACGACCTTGATTTTCGTGCAACGAAAGTGAAATATCTTCAGAGATAATATCAACCCCTGTAACATCTAGATTTAGCAATTTACTAATTCGTTCGCAAACAAAACGATTATAGGGGTGGACTTTATCGGTAACGTCGATAGAACTTCCGCCTAAACGCATATTCCCTGTGTTTTTTAAGAACAAACGCTTGCCTTTATCTAATATCGTGTTAAGGTTATAGCCTTTAATATCAAGAATTTTAAGAGTATCGTCGTCGATTTCTACTTTCGATAATTTTCCTTTATCGCCAAATTCCCGTAATGGATTAGCATTGAGTTCATCGATGAGGTCTTTTATTGTTTTTTGTCCATCGCCAATTACATAAGGAGCTATAAGTTGAACAGCAGCTGCAAATTTTCCGTTGATGACTAATAAACGATAAGTGTTTCCTGGTACAAATTCTTGTACAATAACTTCTTCATCGTATGTTTGAGCCCAGAAAAAGGCTTTTATTATTTTTTCTTCGGTGTCGAGATGAACATTTACGCGTTTGCCTCTATAACCTTTAGATGGTTTAATAACAACTGGCTTTTGTATGTTCTTAAAAAAGGCTAAGGCTTCGTTAACGGTGCTAGTAAGAATACGAATAGGAACAGGAATGCCCATCTCTTCTAGCATTTTATAAGTTAGGTATTTATCATCGGTGTTCTCAACAGCGAGGTAACTTGTTTGTTGAGTAAGTGTTGCTCTAATGACTTTACGATAGCAACCTGTTCCAAGTTGTACAAAATTAAATTTATCTAAACGTTGTGTGGGTATTCTTCGTTGTTCGGCTTCGTTAACGATTTGTTGCGTCGAAAATCCTAGCATTCGCTTTTCACGAATAAAAATTAAATTTTCGATGATGGGATCCGTCGAAATAGGTTGTTTTGTAAGTATGCTATTGATGATATGAATAGCCATTTTACCTGCATATATACCAGCAAATTCATCAAAAAAACGAATAACCACATTATAAACACCTTTTTCTTTTGTTTCACGTGTTTTGCCAAAACCCACGTTCATCCCAGCTAAATTTTGCAATTCAATTGCAAGATGCTCCATGACGTGCCCGAGCAGAGTGCCTTCGTCCAATCGCATAAAAAAACCTCCTCGAACACCCATTGAACAATGGTGCTCGATTAAACTTGGTATTGTTGCTTTTAATGCCTCATTGAACCCTTCAATTTGATTTGTAAATACTTCGTCGAACTCATTAAGCCGTAACCTGAATCGTACTACTTGTGCACCACTGAAATAATTTGCCCCGATTAAGGTTTTATATGACTCTATAACTAAAGGACTGTTTAAAAAAGGCTGTTCTAATAGTTTAGAAATGTTCAATTTATCATTGTTTTCGTTCCACATATATTGGGCATAAATTATTGCTTAAAGATAAGAAAAACTTTCTCATGGTTTGTAAATTTTTTATATAAAATCCATTAATCGCCTAATAGTCAATTAGATAACAAATAATTTTTATGTTGAATTAAGCTCAAGATTATCAACAAATTAAAAAAGTTATTAACAATGTGGGAAAAAGTGTAAAAAAATGTAATAATGTGGGAAAATTTTGTTTATTTTTGAAAGTCAATTTTAAGTATGATTACATTTATCGGCGATTATCCATGTAAGGTAGATTCTAAGGGAAGAATCTTGATGCCTGCTGCATTTAAAAAGCAGATGGGCGACAAGGTTATTGACCGTTTTGTAGTAAAAAAATCTATTTTCGAGAAGTCGCTGATGCTTTATCCTTACGATGAGTGGGAACGTCAAATTACTATTTTGCGATCTAAAATAAACCCATATAATCGCGCACACTCCGAATTTCTTAGAGAGTTCTTTAAAGGAACGGCCGAAATTACGCTCGATAACAATAGTCGCCTTTTAATTCCTAAGCGTTTACTCGATTGGGCGAATATTACAACTGATGTTATTCTTGCTGGACAAGACGATAAGATTATGATTTGGGATAAACATAGCTACGAATCGCAAACACTTACCGACGAAGAATTTGCTTCGCTCGCAGAAAAAATTTTAGGCAATAACGAATTAAACGATAAATAAATGGGGTTCTATCATAATCCCATATTATTACATCAAGCAGTTGATGGATTAAATATCCATGAAAATGGGGTTTATCTCGACCTTACATTTGGTGGAGGTGGATATACTTCTGAGATTTTAAAAAGAGCTCAAAATATAAAAGTACTTGCATTCGATATAGATAGCGATGCACTTAAAAACGAACTGGACGATAATCGTGTTACGCTTATTCATGCTAATTACCGATTTTTCGACCATTTTCTGAAATATTTAGCTGTCGATAAAGTAGATGGAATCGTAGCCGATTTGGGTGTCTCGTCGCACCAATTTGATACAGCTGAGCGAGGTTTCTCGTTCCGCTTTGATCATAGCCCTCTTGATCTTAGAATGAACCAAGAAATGAAATTGACGGCAGCTCAGATAGTGCAAACATACGAACAAAATAAATTAAGTTATATTTTTTATCATTATGGAGAGGTAGAAAATGCCTCAAAACTTTCTAATATTATTGTAGAAAGACGTGAGTCGAAAAAAATTGAAACCGTTAGTGATTTTTTAGAGGTTATTCAACCTCTAATTCCAAAAGGTAAAGAGCATAAATACTTAGCTAAAGTTTTTCAGGCATTGAGAATTGAAGTCAATGACGAAATAAATGCCTTAAAAGAAATGCTCAACAAAACTATACATTACATAATAACTGGAGGCTATTTAAGCATTGTAAGTTATCACTCACTAGAAGATACACTAGTAAAAAATTTTTTTAAAAGTGGAAATTTTGAAGGCGTAATACCTAAAGATTTTAAAGGAATGCCCCTCAAAACTCCCTTTGTACAAACTCACAAAAAAGCTATACAACCATCCGAAAATGAAATAGCAATTAACAATAGAGCAAGAAGTGCAAAACTTAGAATTGGAAAACGCCAATGACCGACCAGCAAAAACATATTGACCCTAAAGCATCAAAAAAGGAATTGTTTCGTTCCATTTTAGATGGTTCGTTGCTCACGCGTGAGCTTATATTAAAAAATTTGCGATTTATTCTTTACTTAGTTTTTCTAGGATTGCTTTACATTGCTAATCGAAATCATGCTGAACACCTTTTACGCGAAACCATTAAATTAAAAAAAGAAATAGAAGAACTTAAAGCCGAACAATTATCGGTATCGTCTAAGCTAATGCAGATGTCTCAACAAAGCGAAGTTGAAAAACTTATGCAGCAGCAACAATTAGAATTGAGTAACTCTGATAAACCACCATATAAAATTACACTAACATGTCGGAAGCAAAAAAAGACATATTGATTCGTATAGGATTGTTATATATTGGAATGGTGGTTTTTTCAATCATCATTTTAGGACGTGTTTTATATTTACAGATTATTGAAGGTTCTTACTGGAAATCGAAAGCTTATCAGATAAGTCAGAAAAATATTATTATTCCACCTATGCGTGGCAATATTCTATCGAGTGATGGAAAAATATTAGCAACTTCGGTACCTTATTACGAAATCAGACTCGATTTTAGAGCCGAAGGTTTAAAAAAAGATACTTTCTATAAGCATATCGATTCGTTATCGTTTTATTTAGCTCAATTATTTGCCGATAAAACGGCTTCAGAATATAAAAAGGAATTAACACATGCATTCAAAAAAGGTTATCGTTACTATTTATTAAAGCGTAAAGTCGATTATCCGCAACTAAAAAAATTAAAAACGTTTCCACTATTCAGAATGGGACCCAATAAGGGTGGATTTATTGCTGTGCAATTATATTATCGGGCAAAACCATTTGGTCAATTAGCTTCACGTACTTTGGGCTATGCAAGTGCCGATAGGGTTGTGGTTGGCATAGAGGGAGCTTTTGATAGCTATTTGAGAGGAAAAGAAGGAGTGCAAATGATGCAACGCTTAGCAGGAAATATTTGGATGCCGATTAATAACGGCAATACCATTGAACCTAAAGATGGATTAGATGTAGTTACTACAATAGATGTTAATTTACAAGATGTCGCTCATCATTCGCTTTTAACCCATTTAAAACAACATGGGGCTAAATATGGATGTGCTATTGTAATGGAAACACAGACAGGACATATTAAAGCTATTGCAAACCTCGAATACGACACCGCTAAACAAGATTATATCGAAAAATTCAATTATGCCATTGGCGAAAGTGTTGAACCTGGTTCTACTTTTAAATTGGTTACCATGCTAGCAGCACTCGAAGAAGGTTGCATTAAAATAACCGATACTATTAATACAGGTAATGGCGTTGTTACTTATTATGGTGCAAAAATGAAAGATGCACACGAAGGAGGTTTGGGAAAAATTTCAGTAGCCGATGTCTTTGCTTATTCTTCAAATGTTGGTACTTCAAAAATCGCTACATCGTGTTTTGCTCGAGATCCAAAAGTTTTTGTTCAACGCATTTACAGCTTGCACCTAAACGAAAAGCTTGGATTACAAATAAAAGGTGAAGGAACTCCGATTATTAAAGACCCTTCTGATACTTCATGGTCCGGACTTACACTTCCTTGGATGTCTATTGGTTATGAGGTAAAAGTTACACCTATGCAAATTCTTACTTTATATAATGCGGTTGCTAATAATGGAAAAATGGTAAAACCATTGCTTATAAAGGAACTTCGATATAGAGGAAGTGTTACCAAAGAGTTTGAGCCAGTTGTTATCAGCCCTGCTATTTGTTCAGAACAAACTTTAAAATCACTCAAAATAATGCTCGAAAGAGTGGTCGAAAAAGGAACAGCAAAAAACTTAAACCATTCGCCTTACAAAATTGCAGGTAAAACAGGTACGGCTCAAATAGCAAGGGGCAAACATGGATATAAAGACGAAAATGCGGTTAAAACCTATCGTGCGTCGTTTGTAGGTTATTTCCCTGCCGATAATCCTAAATATAGTATTATAGTGGTAGTCAATTCACCTTCAAACAGTGTTTATTATGGCAATTTAGTAGCAGGACCGATTTTTAAAGAAATTGCAGATAAAATTTATGCCACTCATGTAGATATCCAAAAAGATTACGTTGCTGCTGATAGTTTACAAAACAAACTTCCTGTTATTAAAAAAGGATATGCCAAAGATATTATGGCATTAAAAAAATATTTTCGTTTACAAAATGTTATTGAAAATCCATCACTTAGATGGGCGGTTGCTCATGCCAATGACAAAAAAATAATTTTAAAATCATTTAATTATTCGAAAAAGTATGTGCCCGATGTTGTAGGAATGGGGTTACGCGATGCTATGCATATTTTAGGAAATGCTGGTATGGAGGTAAGAATCGTAGGAAGAGGCAAAGTTGTTAAACAGTCATTGCCGGCAGGAACTCAAATAGAAAAAGGTGCCATTATTTATTTGGAATTAAGCTAAGTATGAAAACAATAAGCGACATATTAAAATATATCCAACCATTAGAGATCGTTGGTAATGTTACCGAAAAGAAAATTAATAAGCTTTACCTCGATTCAAAAATGGTAAAGCCCAATTCTTTGTTTATTGCTATTAAAGGGACTAATGTAGATGGACATCAGTTTATAGATGACGCTATTTTAAATGGTGCTTCGTTTATAGTGTGCGAAAAAATACCATTAGATATTAGAAGCGATGTTGTTTACATTAAAGTAGAAGATACATTAAAAGTAACAAGTAAAATAGCAGCAGCATATTACGATTTTCCCTCAGAGAAACTAAAGGTAGTTGGTGTAACAGGGACGAACGGAAAAACTACTATTGCTACACTTTTGTATCGCTTATTCCGCTATATGGGAGAACGTGTAGGATTATTATCGACTGTTATCAATTATGTCGATTCTAAAATGTATCCTGCTACTCACACCACACCAAACCCAATTGAATTGCAACGATTATTACACAAAATGGTTGAAGCTGGTTGTCAATATTGTTTCATGGAGGTAAGTTCACATGCTGTTGTACAACATCGTATCGATGAGGTTAAATTTACGGGTGGAATATTTACAAATATTACACACGACCACCTCGACTATCATAAAACTTTTGAAGAATATCTTAAAGCAAAGAAAACATTTTTTGATCATTTGCCAAACGATGCTTTTGCATTAACGAATATAGACGATAAAAATGGCAAAATTATAGTTCAAAATACAAAAGCAAAAGTTTATACTTATGCATTAAAGAGCTTAGCCGATTTTCATGCTAAAATATTAGAAAAGCATTTAGATGGTACACTTGTGCAATTCGATAATCAAGAGGTTTGGATCAACCTTATCGGCGAGTTTAATACATATAATATGTTAGCTATTTATGCTGCAGCAATTTTACTTCAAAAAAATAAAGAGCAAATACTAACTGATATAAGCCTATTGAAAGCAGTTGATGGACGTTTTGAATATTTCAATTCGCCTCAAGGATATACAGCCATTGTAGATTATGCTCATACGCCCGATGCATTGATAAAAGTTCTTACAACGATTAACGATTTAAAAAAAGAAAATGCAAAAGTTATTGTAGTGGTTGGTGCCGGTGGAAATCGTGATAAAACCAAACGTCCTATAATGGCAAAAGAAGCAGCTCGTTTATGCGATAAGCTTATTCTCACTTCTGATAATCCACGATACGAAAAGCCAGAAGATATTTTAAATGATATGTTACAAGGGCTTGAAAGTATCGAACGGCAAAAAACACTCACTATTGTTGATAGAAAAGAAGCCATTCGCACAGCTTTAATGTTAGCTCAAAATAACGATATCGTTTTAGTTGCTGGTAAAGGACACGAAACATATCAGGAAATTAATGGTGTTAAGCATCATTTCGATGATAGAGAAGTAATTAAACAATATTTAAAAATTTAATTTATGTTGTATTATTTATTTACATACTTAGACCAACAATATGATTTCCCTGGAGCTGGAGTTTTTAACTACATCTCTTTTAGGGCTGGTATGGCCATTATTTTTTCTTTGCTAATAGCTTTATTTATTGGAAAGAAAATTATTCGTTTTTTACAAAAAAAACAAATTGGCGAAATAGTACGCGATCTTGGACTAGAAGGACAGTTAAGTAAACAAGGAACCCCAACTATGGGGGGGATTATTATTCTTGCTTCGATAATAGTACCAACATTGCTCTTTGCAAAACTTCATAATATATACATTATATTATTATTGATAACAACTATATGGCTTGGTCTTATTGGTTTTATTGACGATTATATAAAAGTTTTTAAACATGACAAAAAAGGGCTTCATGGTAAAGCTAAAATTTTAGGACAAGTCGTTTTAGGTATCATTGTTGGATTAGCAATATATAATAGTGATGATATAGTAATTCGCGAAAAAGTAAGAAAAGAAATCGTTCAACCGAATAATACAACCGAAGTTGCTGCCTCATTCGAAAGCCGTACCATTCGATTATCTGAAGATATTAAATCGTTTAAAACAACCATACCTTTCGTAAAAAATAATGAGTTTGATTACCAATATTTGTTGTTCTTTTTAAATGAAGGATTACGCCAAAAATGGGTTTGGTTAATCTTTACGTTAGCTGTTATTTTTATTATAACTGCTGTTTCGAATGGTGCCAATATGACCGATGGCCTCGATGGTTTGGCAACGGGAACTTCGGCGGTAATTGCTACTACGCTTGGAATTTTAGCCTACGTATCGGGTAACGTAATATTTGCCGACTATTTAAATATAATGTATATCCCTTATTCTGGGGAAATGGTAGTTTTTGCAGCTGCATTTATTGGAGCTACAATCGGTTTTATGTGGTATAATAGTTATCCAGCACAAGTATTTATGGGCGATACCGGGAGTTTGGCACTTGGAGGAATTATTGCCGTATTTGCTATACTTATTCGTAAAGAAATTTTGCTTCCGATACTTTGCGGAATATTTTTCGTCGAAAACTTATCGGTTCTCTTGCAAGTAGGTTATTTTAAATACACCAAAAAAAAATATGGTGAGGGACGACGCATTTTTAAAATGGCACCTATACACCATCATTTTCAGAAACTCGGCTATGTAGAGCCTAAAATTGTAACACGTTTTTGGATTGTTGCCATTTTTCTTGCGGTATTAACTATTATTACTTTAAAAATACGATAATGAGCAAAAGAATAACCATATTAGGATGTGGCGAAAGCGGAATGGGAGCAGCTCTCTTAGCACAAAGTAAGGGATTTGATGTTTTTGTAAGCGATCGTTCGGAAATTAAATCTGAATATAAAAAGCCCCTCATAGAAGCCAATATTCCGTTTGAGGAAAATACACATACATTCGAAACAATACTTGCATCGGATCTTATTATTAAAAGCCCAGGTATCCCTGAAAAATCTGAAATAATTAAAACCATACGTCATCATAATATTCCCATTATTTCTGAAATAGAATTTGCAGCACAATATACTAATGCTAAAATCATTGCTATTACAGGAAGTAATGGTAAAACTACTACCACACTTTTAACTTATCATATTTTTAAAAAAGCTGGATTAAATGTTGGATTAGCTGGTAATGTTGGTAAAAGCTTTGCGCTATCAGTTTTACAAAATCAATTCGATTACTATATTCTTGAAATCAGTAGTTTTCAGTTAGACGATATTATCCATTTTAAACCACATATTGCAGTTTTACTCAATATTACGCCCGACCACCTCGATAGGTATAATTACAATTTTCAAAATTATATAGATAGCAAATTTTTAATTACAAAAAATCAAACAGCTACTGATTATTTTGTCTATTGCTACGATGATAAGGTTATTCAGAATAATATTTTAAATAAAAAGATTCAAGCACAGGTAATACCATTTTCTATAAAAGAAACATTAGAGTCAGGTGGTTATATTTCAGAAAATCAGTTAATTATTAATATAAATAAAAAACAATTTACTATGTCGATATTTGATTTATCGCTTGAAGGAAAGCACAACCAGTACAATTCGTTAGCAGCTGGTATAGCTTCGTTTGTGAGCAATATACGAAAAGAAGTTATTCGCGAGTCGCTAAGCGATTTTGAAGCGGTTGAACATCGCCTCGAAAAAGTATTAAAAATTAGAGGGATTGAGTTTATTAACGATTCTAAGGCTACTAATGTAAATTCAACTTGGTATGCACTCGAAACGGTTAAAAAACCTATTATCTGGATTGTCGGAGGAGTTGATAAAGGAAATGATTATTCTGAACTTGAAGCTTTAGTTAAAGAAAAAGTTAAAGCTATTGTATGCCTTGGGATAGATAATACAAAAATTATAAAAGCATTTGAACATCTTCATATTCCAATATTCGATACAAAGAGTATGGAAGAGGCTGTTTATACAGCATATAAAAATGGGGTGCCTGGTGATGTTGTATTATTATCGCCGGCATGCGCAAGTTTTGACCTCTTTCAAAATTATGAAGATCGTGGAAGAAAATTTAAAAATGCTGTTCGTGATTTATAAAATTTAAAATATGAAATAGCCATGAGAACAATTACACACAAACCGAAATTGAAATTATTACACACAAATGAGTATCTCTTTTGTTTTAATGGCCTATTCCATCTCGTCATACTTACGAGATATTTTAAAATTTAAAAAATAATTACACATGAAAATTAATACTGCAAATATTTTTAAAGGCGATCTTACAATTTGGGTAATTATATTTTTGCTCTGTGTGGTATCATTATTAGCAGTATATAGTTCTACAGGAACATTAGCTTTTAAATACCAAGAAGGTAATATGTTTTATTATTTATTACGTCACGGATTTTTATTATTCGTAGGTATTATACTTATTTTAGTGTTTCAAAATATTCCTGTATATATTTACAATAAGTTTTCAGTTCTCCTTATAGTTTCTACTATTCCACTACTTTTATATACCTTACTTAAAGGAACAAATTTAAACGAGGCTTCTCGATGGATTACTTTACCTGGCACAGGTATTTCTTTTCAATCATCCGACTTTGCTAAATTTTCGTTGGTAGTATATATTGCACATTTTTTAGCTAAAAATCAAAATGCTAACGATGAGGTATTCAAAAAGAATTTTAATATTTTAATGTTTTTTATTTTATTAATATGTGGACTCATATTGCCTGCAAATTTCTCTACTGCTGCTCTTTTATTTATTATTAGTGTGATTATACTTTTTATGGGAAGAGTAAAGTTTAAATATATTTTTAAACTTATTGGTGTAGGAATCTCTATTGCAGTTGTTTTTATTACCATTGCTTTATTGTTTTTTCCTGATAAAGGACGGGTAGCAACTTGGAAAAATCGTGTAGAAGCATATTTTAATAGCGAAAAAATAGATAGTGATGCAAACTATCAAGTAGAACAAGCTAAAATAGCGATTGCCTCGGGAGGGTTTGCTGGAAAAGGACCGGGAAATAGTACACAACGAAATTTTTTGCCACACCCCTATTCCGATTTTATTTATGCTATTATTATAGAGGAATATGGATTTATGGGAGCTTTAACCTTAATTTTTTTATATTTAATTTTATTTTTTAGAGCTGGAATTATTGTTAGTAAATCGAAAAAAGCTTTTCCTGCTTTTCTTGCTGTCGGTTTGTTGTTATCACTTGTTATGCAAGCAATGATAAATATGGGAGTAGCGACCAGTGTTTTTCCTGTAACTGGGCAAACCCTTCCACTGGTGAGCATGGGAGGTACTTCTATTATTTTTACTAGCTTGTCGTTAGGAATTATTTTAAATATCAGTATTTTAAACGAAAAAGAAAAAATAGAGGAAAAACAAAATGAAATAAAATCGAAAGCGAATAAAACAGATGTAATAAATAATAACGAAAAAGAAAATTCTAATCCATCAAATTATGAGTAATATGGAAGCATTAAAAGTTATAATAAGCGGTGGCGGAACCGGTGGGCATATCTTTCCAGCTATTGCTATTGCAAATGCTTTACGCAAAATAAATCCTAATACTGAGATACTTTTTGTCGGTGCCGAAGGTAAAATGGAAATGGAAAAAGTACCTGCAGCCGGGTATAAAATTATTGGATTACCTGTTCGTGGTTTTCAGCGTAAACTAACTCTAAGCAACATTAGTTTCTTTTTCAAACTTTTTCAAAGTTTAAAAAAAGCAAAACGCATTATTAAAGAATTTAACCCCGATGTAGTTGTTGGAGTAGGCGGATTTGCATCTGGACCAACGCTTAGAGTTGCTACTAAAATGGGCATCCCAACTTTGATACAAGAGCAAAATTCTTACCCAGGAGTAACCAATAAGCTACTCGCATCTAAAGTTAATAAAATTTGCGTGGCATACCAAGATATGGACAACTACTTCCCCACTAGTAAAATAATAATAACAGGAAATCCGGTTAGACAAGATATTCTTTCGCTTAATAATAAAACACGCGAAGAAGGATATATGTTTTTTGGTCTTAAAGGAAATCAAAAAACGGTTTTGTCGCTAGGAGGAAGTTTAGGAGCCCTTACCATTAATGAAAGTATATATAATCATATAGATTTGTTTATACAAAATAATGTTCAACTGATTTGGCAAACAGGTAAGGCTTTTTATCATAAAGCAATAGAGATTGTACAACAGAAAAATGCTTCAAACATTAAAGTGTACGATTTTATATCGCGTATGGATTATGCTTATTCTGTTGCCGACGTTGTTATTTCAAGAGCTGGTGCCATAACTATTTCTGAACTTACGTTAACTGCCAAACCATCTATTTTAGTGCCATCGCCCAACGTGGCCGAAGACCATCAAACAAAAAATGCAATGACACTTGTTAAAAACGATGCGGCTATGCTTATAACCGATGCTGAAGCTAGAGTAAAACTTGTTGAAGAAACAATAAAGCTTTTAAATGACGAATTTCGTCTTAATGTTTATAAAAGCAATATTGCTCGTATGGCTATCAAAAATTCTGATGAAATTATTGCCAAAGAAATAATAGCATTAACCAATAAATGAGTTTACTAAACCGACATATTATCTATTTTATTGGTATTGGAGGTATCGGAATGAGTGCCTTAGCTCGCTATTTCTTACAACAAGGAAAAATTGTAGCTGGTTACGACAGAACACCATCGTTTATAACTCAAGAACTCGAGAACCAAGGTGCATATATCCATTATAACGAAGATGTTGCTACTATTCCGTTGATAGTACAAACCGCTTCTAATAATGATATTTTAGTTATTTATACTCCCGCAGTTTCATCGCTTAGCCCATTGATGCAATATGTAAAAAATCAAAATTATACCGTTTTAAAAAGAGCAGAGGTTTTAGGTATTATCTGTAATTCTTATCCAACTATTGCTGTAGCTGGTACACACGGAAAAACAACCATTAGTTCGCTCATTGCACATATTATTCATTATGCACAACATAATTGCATTGCCTTTTTAGGAGGCATTGTTAAAAATTATCAGTCCAATTTTATTTACAACAAAAATATTTTTTGGGCCATTGCCGAAGCTGATGAATACGACCGATCTTTTTTGCAGCTAGCACCTTCGGCAGCTGTAATTACCGCAATCGATCCCGATCATCTAGATATTTATAAAACATATGATGCATTAAAACAAGCCTATAGCGATTTTGTAACTAAAATACAACCCGATGGCAAATTGCTTCTAAAGAAAGAAATTGCATTTGTCCCGAATGTCGCAAATCTAAAACTTGCTTTTTATTCTACAAACGATAATTATGCCGATTGTACTATACAAAATATAAAAATTCATAACGGTTTCTATGTTTTCGACATACTAACTCCGTGGGGTAATATTTATCAAATTCAACCGGGAATAACGGGCGATTATAATGTTGAAAATGTTTTGGCAGCTGTTTCCATGTGCTTATGGCTTGGAATAGATAAAGATGCCATTAAAGAAGCCGTAGCACAATTTAAAGGAGTAAGGCGTCGATTCGATGTTCAAGTATTAAACGAAAATCATATTTATATAGACGATTATGCACATCATCCCGAAGAAATAAAAGCCTTTATCCAATCGGTACGTAAAGTATTTCCCCATAAAAGAATAACAGGTGTTTTTCAACCTCACTTATATAGTAGAACACGCGATTTAGCCAATGAATTTGCAAAAGCACTCTCTTTATTGGATGAGCTATGGTTAATGGATATATATCCTGCTCGCGAATTGCCCATCGAAGGAGTTACTAGTAAAATTATTTTCGATCAAGTAAATTGTCCCCAAAAACAAATTATGCCCAATAATGAACTCTTGCTTTATATTAAAGAACGAAAACCTGAACTTTTATTAACAATGGGAGCCGGCAATATTGACCAGTTTGTTGAACCTATAAAACGTTTGATGAATGAAGAATAAATGGTTACATAGGGTTTTGCAAGTTGTTGTTTGGACAATTTTGATTGGTGTTTTTATTATTTCGCTCGGTTTTACTGAAAAACAACGTAATGCAGAACTTTGTAAAAAAATTCTCGTAAATATTCTCGATTCAAACGAAAATCACTTTATCGATTCGGCAGATATAATTATGTATTTAAGAAATAAAAATTATAAAATTACTAAACAACCCATAAATCAACTACCCTTAAATGATATTGAAAACGACATTGGCAAGTTATCGGTCATTAAAAGTGTTCAAATATATACAACCTTAGACGGATATTTACATATCGATGTTACTCAACGCAAACCTATTTTACGCATAGTTAATTATAACTATGAAAGTTATTATATAGACGATGAGGGTAACTTATTTCCACTTTCAGAAAAATACACTGCACGCGTATTAATAGCTAATGGTAATATTAACGAGCCTTATGCCTTATTTTGTAATCGCAAAGCATATGAGGCCGAAAATCAAGACGCACTTAAACGCCCAACCATTTTAGATGATATTTTTTATTTAGCTAAATATATTTATAACGATAGCATATTAAACCCACTTATTGAACAAATTTATATAAACGAAGAAGAAAATATAGAACTTGTTCCTAAAATAGGCGATTTTATTATCGTTTTAGGCGACACATCGCAAATAGAAAATAAATTTATACGACTGAAAGCATTTTACGAGAAAGTACTCACAAAAGATAGTTGGGATGCGTTTTCAAAAATTAACTTAATGTTTAATAATCAAATTGTTTGTACCAAAAAAAACTATATATATGAGCAGCAATAATATTATATCGGTCATTGATATTGGAACAACCAAAATAGTGGCTTTAATAGGAAAAAGAGAAGCCAATGGAACTTTTACCATTTTAGGCAAGGGACATGTTCAATCTAAAGGAGTAACACGTGGTAATGTATTAAATATTATAGATACATCAAATAGCATTAAAGAAGCGGTTGATATAGCCGAGAAGGCTGCAGGCATGAAAATGACATCGGTATATGTTGGCATTGCAGGACAAAATATTGCATGTTTTGTTAATTCAGATCAATTATATCGAAATAAAAGCGATGAGATTATTACAAAACAAGAACTCGATCAGTTTATTAAAAGCCAAGAAAACGTATCGCTCGATGCAGGTCGTCAAATTGTTCAAATTATACCCAAACAATTTAATATCGATGGCGAAATTGTCGAAAATCCTATAGGTTGCATTGGAAAACGTCTCGAAGCTCAATTTCATATTATTACAGCTTTATCAAATAACATCAATAGCATTAAACGTTGTATCGAACATGCTAATTTAAAACTGAAAAAAATTTTTCTCGAACCCATTGCATCGGCAAGAGCGGTCTTATATCCCGAAGAGCTTGAAGCTGGTGTTGCTATGATTGACATTGGTGGAGGAACAAGCGATTTAGCTATATACCAAAAAAATATGCTCATACACACAGGGGTAATACCCTTTGGAGGAAATGCTGTAACATTAGACTTAGAAAAGATTTTTGGACTTACTAATAAAGATGCCGAAAATTTAAAAGTAAAATTTGGTAAGGCTATTCCTGAAGAATCGGACAAAGAAGAGCTGGTGATTATTAAAAGCAATATCGAAGGAAGAGAAAAAAAAGAAATCGATTTATATACACTTTCAAATATTATTAAAGCTAGAATTGAAGAAATATTCGGGTTTATAAATCAACAAATAGCACTTGTCAATACACAAAAACAAATTAAATTAGGTATTGTTTTAACGGGTGGAGGGGCTTTGCTTAAAAACTTACCACAGTTGGCATCATTTTTAACTACATTTGAGAATCGAATAGGCATTCCACTTATTCATATTAACGAATTGTCGAAAGATTCCATGAACAACCCTCAGTATGCTACAGCTATTGGTTTATTAATACTTGGTTATGAAAATGAAATTTTAACAAATTCGGATAACAAAAATGAAATTACATCTAAACTTATACAAAACGATCCTAGTGTTGTAATAAATAATAAAGATGCTATTAAAACTCATCAACAAGAATTAAACTCTATATCAAAAAAAGACAAAGAAAAAACAAAAAAACAAAAAGGCGGAATTTTAACGAACATAAAAAATACGATATCGGGAATTTTTGATGACAGCGATTCAAATTTATAAAAACTAAATATTATGGAACCCATCGAAGAAAACAACATCCTTAATTTCGAGTTCGAATCTCGAATGCCTTCCATCATTAAAGTAATTGGTGTTGGAGGCGGAGGTAGCAATGCTGTAAATTATATGTATAATTTAGGCATTACGAATGTAGATTTTGTAATCTGCAATACTGATATTCAGGCATTGGCAAAAAGTCCCGTTCCTATAAAAGTGCAGTTAGGACAAACTCTTACTGAAGGACTGGGCGCCGGAAGCAAGCCCGAAATAGGTCGACAAGCGGCAATCGAAAGTTTAGACCAAATTACCGAAGTATTATCTAACAATACAAAAATGGTATTTGTTACTGCCGGAATGGGAGGCGGAACAGGTACGGGAGCTGCACCCATTATTGCTAAAACAGCTAAAGAAATGGGAATACTCACCGTTGCTATTGTTACACTACCTTTCGAGTTCGAAGGAAAAAAACGTTTTAATCAGGCCATTGAAGGTATTCGCGAAATTAAAGATTATGTCGATTCGTTACTTATCATTAACAATCAAAAACTTCGCGAAATTTATGGTGATTTACAATTTAGTGTTGCCTTCTCTAAAGCAGACGATGTTCTGGCTACCGCTGCCAAGGGAATAGCAGAAATTATTACTTTACCTGGACACGTTAACGTCGATTTTGCCGATGTTAAAGCTGTAATGACCGATAGTGGTGTAGCTGTTATGGGTAGTGGCTCGGCCGAAGGCAATGATAGAGCTATTAATGCTATTAAACAAGCATTAGACTCACCTTTATTAAATAATAGCGACATAAAGGGTGCTAAAAATATACTTCTTAATATTACTTGTGGAGACCCAGAAGTTACCATGGACGAAATATCTCAAATAACAGAATATTTACAAAACGCTGCCGGTAATAATTCCGATATTATTTTTGGCGTAGGTCAAAACCCAAGTATTGGTAATAAAGTGGTAGTTACCATTATTGCCACCGGTTTTGGTACCAATAACTTTATACCGTCAGAACCTACAAAAGTGAAACATTTGTTAAATGATAGAATACCAAAACAAAATACACAACCAGAAAAGAAAGTACACATATTAGATACCGAACAACAAGAAATATCTTTTGACACTTCTGCTTCAGTTGTAGAAACTCCTACACCACAGCAAGTTGTTGAAGAAAAAAAGAAAATTACGTACGATCTAAACAACAACGAAACCGTTGAAAATTTAGAAAATATACCTGCCTTTATCCGTCAGAAAAATAATATTAAACCAAATTTTAATTTAAATAATAATTTAGAACCCTCAAATTTGGCTATTTCTAAAGATAAAAATAATACACTTAGCAATAATAACCCTTATCTTTTTGATAAGGCCGATTAACGGAATTTAAACGTTTTCGAGCGGTAAAATCTTTTTTTAGAACGGGATTGTTTATATAATTCCTGCTTGAAATAAATCGTGTAGGTGAATCATGCCTACGTACTTTTCACCATTTAAAACTATAAGTTGAGTGATTTTATGTTTTTCCATTAAATAAAAAGCATTTACTGCTAATTCATGAGCTTGAATGTTTTTTGGGTTTAACGACATAATATCTTTAGCTTTAATTGAAGTAAATTCGTTGTTTCGTTCAATCATTCTGCGTAAATCGCCATCGGTAATGATGCCTATTATTTTATCATTTTCAACAACTGCTGTTGCTCCTAAGCGTTTCGACGATATTTCTAAAATAACCTTTTTTATATTATCGTTGGGGTTAACTTGAGGGACGACATTTTTTTGAAGAATATCAGAAACCCTCATATAGAGTTTTCGGCCTAAAGTACCACCCGGATGGTATTTGGCAAAATCATTGGCAGTAAATCCTTTAAGCTGAAGGAGTGCTACGGCTATGGCATCGCAAATAACTAATTGAGCGGTTGTGCTCGATGTGGGTGCTAAATTATTTGGACAGGCTTCTTTTTCGATGGGTACTGCTATAATGTAATCGGCATGAGTTGCTAAATACGATTTAGTATCTGAAACAATGGCAACCAAAATGTTACCATTGTGTTTAATTAGCGGAACCAATACTTTAATTTCTGGAGTATTACCACTTTTTGATAAGCAAAATACGATATCTTCGGGCAATATAACTCCTAAATCGCCGTGAATGGCATCGGCTGCATGCATAAACACGGCCGGTGTTCCTGTGCTATTTAAGGTGGCCACAAATTTTTGTGCTATAATAGCACTTTTGCCTATGCCCGTAGCAATAATTCTGCCCTTAGATGTTAAAATTTTTGATATTATATCCTCAATAGAATCATCTAAACTTTCAACTAAACGGCTAATGGCTTGAGCCTCTGTCAAAATGGTTTGACGTACGATATTCCTAACATTGTTATTCATGTAAAAAAATTATAATTTCGTCAAAATACTTTCAAAACGCATAATTTAATTCAAAAAAAGCTTTTAATTTAGTATTGCAAAATTAAATAAATTATTAATAAAGTACATACATTAAATATATGGAACTTGAAACCTGTAACCAGACTGAATTACATGAGCTTTTAAAGAAGTATTTTGGTTTCGACAAATTTAAAACAAAACAAGAAGAAGCTATCCGCAATATTATGAATGGTAGGGATACCTTTGTGTTAATGCCTACCGGTGGCGGAAAGTCGCTTATTTATCAATTACCCGCATTAGCACTCGAAGGTACTGCCATTATTATTTCGCCACTTATCGCTCTCATGAAAAATCAAGTCGATTCTATGCGAGCATTTAGCATGGAAGATGGAGTTGCACATTTTTTAAATTCTTCTTTATCAAAATCCGAAATTAGTAAAGTTAGAAATGATATTATTCAGGGAAAAACCAAAATGCTTTATGTTGCTCCGGAATCACTTACAAAAGAAGAAAATATCGATTTTTTCAAAAAAATAAACATTTCATTTTACGCTGTTGACGAAGCACATTGTATTTCAGAATGGGGACACGACTTTAGACCAGAGTACCGTCGTATTCGCCCAATGATAGATGAAATTGGACGAGCTCCCATTGTAGCTTTAACTGCTACAGCTACACCCAAAGTTCAATACGATATATTAAAAACCTTAGGCATTCAAGACGCCGATATTTTTAACACATCATTTAATCGTCCTAATCTGTATTACGAGATTCGTCCCAAAATTGGAGCCACAAAAGAAATTATTAAGTATATCAAAAATAATCCCGGAAAGTCTGGAATTATATATTGTTTGAGTCGCAAGAAAGTTGAAGAAATGGCCGAAAAACTGGTAGCAAATGGCATAAAAGCATTGCCTTATCATGCTGGTATGGATGCCGCTACTCGTAATCGCAATCAAGATGCTTTCTTAATGGAGGAAGTCGATGTAATTGTTGCTACCATTGCTTTTGGTATGGGTATCGATAAGCCCGATATTCGCTTTGTTATTCATTACGATATGCCTAAAAGCCTCGAAGGCTATTATCAAGAAACCGGACGTGCAGGACGCGATGGGGGCGAAGGACAGTGTATCGCTTTTTATAGCTACGACGATATTTTAAAGCTCGAAAAATTTATGCAAGGCAAACATCTTGCCGAACAAGAAATTGGTAAACATCTCTTACTCGAAACCGTTTCGTATGCCGAATCGTCGTTATGTCGAAGAAAAGTATTATTACATTATTTTGGTGAAGATTATCCTCACGACAATTGCGATAATTGCGATAACTGTTTGAATCCTAAAACACAATTTGATGGGCAAGATTACTTTGTTAACCTATTTAATTGTATTCTCGAAGTTAACGAAAAATTTAAATCCGAACATATTGCCGATATTTTAACAGGCAACGCAACAGCTGCAATTAAGAGTTATAATCATCATTTGCTCGATTCGTTTGGTCTTGGTAGCGACGAAAGTAAAAAATTCTGGTTAGCTGTTATTCGCCAAGCCATGATTCATAAAATGATTGTGAAAGATATTGAAAATTATGGTTTGCTAAAAGTTACTCAAAAAGGTAGAGAATTTTTAGAAAATCCATATGAAATATTGCTTTTACGCGATCACGAATACGAAGAAGGTGATGACGAAGACTATCAAACACGTCAAATTGGCGACAATGCTGGCGATACGGTCTTATTTGCTATGTTAAAAGATTTACGTAAGAGTATGGCTCAAAAGCTTAACTTACCTCCGTTTGTTATTTTTCAAGATAACTCACTCGAAGAAATGGCCATACAGTATCCTATTACCATGGATGAGTTAAAAAATATTGTCGGTGTTGGAACAGGTAAAGCTCAAAAATATGGTCAACCCTTTATCGACCTTATTAAAAAGTATGTTGAAGAAAATGAAATTGAACGTCCACAAGACCTTGTAATTAAATCGGTTGTTAATAAGAGTAGTTTAAAAGTTTACATCATTCAAAGTATTGATAGAAGAATACCATTAGACGATATTTGCAGGGCTAAAGGAATAGAATTCAATGAACTGTTGGACGAATTAGAATCGATTGTTTACAGTGGGACTAAAATCAATATTGGATATGCGGTTTCGCAACTAGTAGAAGAAGAAAAATTAGAAGAAATTCTTGATTATTTTAAAACAGCCGAAACAGACGACTTAAACACTGCGATTAAAGAATTAGATGCTCCTGATATTACAGAAGAAGAAATTCGTTTGGTAAGGCTTAAATTTATTTCCGAAGTTGGTAATTAAAATGAAGTAAATAAAAAAGCCCATGTACATGGGCTTTTTTATTTATTAAACGGTTATAAGTAATAGATGCATGTTTACTTGGCTACTGCAACAGCTCTGGTTTCACGAATAACTGTAATTTTTACTTGTCCGGGGTAAGTCATTTCGTCTTGTATGCGTTTAGCAAGCTCAAACGATAATGTTTCTGCTTCTTTGTCGCTTAGTTTATCACTTCCAACAATAACTCTTAATTCTCTACCTGCTTGTATAGCATAGGTTTTTAAAACACCAGGATACGATAAAGCTAAATTTTCTAACTCGTTTAAACGTTTTATATAGGCTTCGGCTATTTCACGACGAGCACCAGGACGAGCACCACTAATAGCATCGCAAACCTGAACAATAGGTGCGATGAGTGTATTCATTTCTACTTCCTCGTGGTGCGAACCAATTGCGTTACAAACTTCGGGTTTTTCTTTATATTTTTCGGCTAATTGCATGCCCAGTAAAGCATGAGGCAGTTCAGGATTTTCGTCGGCAACTTTTCCAATATCATGAAGGAGACCGGCACGTTTAGCTATAGCGGGATTTAACTTTAATTCGCTTGCCATAACAGCACAAAGATTTGCTACTTCACGTGAGTGTTGCAATAAGTTTTGTCCATACGAAGAACGGTATTTCATTTTACCAACTAAACGCATGAGCTCGGGATGCATACCATGAATACCTAAATCGATACATGTACGTTTTCCAATTTCCATGATTTCTTCTTCGATTTGTTTTTTTACTTTATCGACAACTTCTTCGATGCGGGCTGGATGAATTCGTCCATCAGCAACAAGTTGATGTAAAGCTAAGCGAGCTATTTCGCGACGTACAGGGTCAAAAGCCGAAAGTACAATAGCTTCGGGTGTGTCGTCAATAATAATTTCAACACCGGTGGCTGCCTCTAATGCACGAATATTTCGTCCTTCGCGTCCAATAATACGTCCTTTAATTTCGTCGTTTTCAATCGGAAATACGGTAACACTGTTTTCAATAGCAACCTCGGGAGCAATGCGTTGTATGGTTTGGATGACAATTTTTTTCGACTCTTTGGTAGCCGTCATTTTAGCTTCTTCCATAATTTCGTTTACATAAGCCATGGCCGCTGTTTTGGCTTCGGCTTTCATCATCTCGATAAGCTGTTGTTTGGCTTCTTCGGCAGTTAAACCGCTAATAACTTCTAGTTTTTCTAAATGTTGGCGTTGAATTTTACTTACTTCTTCTTCTTTCTTTTTTAAAGTTTCGGCTTGAATAGTGAGGGTTTGTTGTTGTTGTTCAACTTCTTTCTTTTTGCGTTGAACATCTTCGAGCTTTTGCGAAAGCAAAGTATCTTTTTGAATAATTTTTGCTTCCATTTGAGCTAATTTTGCATTGCGTTCATTGGTGTACTTCTCGTGCTCTGATTTAAGTTGTAAAAATTTTTCTTTTGCCTGAAGTTCTTTTTGTTTTAAAATAACTTCGGCTTCGGTTTGAGCATCTTTTAAAATTTTTTCTTTTTTCTTAGCCAGTGCTTTGTCCCAAATAAAGTACGAAAGACCCGAACCGGCTGCAAATCCAACAATTCCAATAATAATAGTTAATACCATAAAGTTTTAATTTTTTAAAGTTAATATATATATAAAAAACCCGCATTAAATTCTATAAAGCATTTTATAAAACCCAAATTATCACAGTGGGGTCTACCGTTAGCTTTTGATGTCCACTGGCATAAAGCACCTGCAAGCAGGTTGAGGCCTATCATACGCTAATCGAGTTTCAACCCCTATTTATTAGGTGTTGATTTTTAAAACGGTTTAAGAATTAATGCGGGCTATAGCCTATTTTATGTTAAAGAACCTGCTCTTGTACCATAAAGTTTTCTAAATCTTTATCGAGCTGTTTGAGTTTTTCTAACATAGGAGTTATATTGCTCAAATCTGATAAAGATAAATTTTTTAAAGCATATTGAAGCAATACCATGGCCATATAATCCTGAGTATCTTTACCCGGATATTGTTGCTTATATTGAAATAAAACGGTATTAATTTGTTTGGCCATTTTACGAATGGTTTCTTCTTCGCTTCGGGCAATAGTGAGCGGATAATACCTGTCGGCAATGTTAACGCGTATGGTAAATTTTTCTCCGTTCATTTTTTATTTGTTGGTCATAAGAGCTATACAATGGTCTATTTCCCGCACCAGATTATCTATTCGATGCTGCATCCTTTCTGTATCGCCTTTTTCAAGCATACTTAAAACACCAGCATCTTTTAATAATCTGATTTTTTCTTTACATTCATTTAACTGAATACTCATACTTTCGTTCATTTCTATTTGTTCGTTCAGTTTTGTTTGTAACTGAACATTTTCATTCTTCATTTCAATCATTTTTTGTTGAAGCTTTAATATCTTGGCTTCTAATGATTTATAAAGAACTTCAAATGAGTTGTCCATGTTAAACGAATGTTATGCAAAGTTAATATTTTTAAGTCAAATAAAAAAACGCTATAAAATTAAAATACGTTAAAGATTGGTAAAACCATTAAAAAAATAATATTTTTAAGTTTAAAAAGGTTTATAAAGATAAATTTTACTACAAAACCAAAATATATATACGAGCCCTTGGCAAAACTAAAAAACGTACTTGTTTATTTTGATAAAAATTTCAAACTCATTTTAATTATTTGTATTGCTTTTTATCTATTACATTAGAACAATTTAATGATAAAAGAAGCAATGTGTAACTCTCACGTCATGGCAAGCGAACGCTTGCCTTTTTTCGTCATTGCCTTTAGATTTGTATCGTGTATTTTTGTGATAAAATACCGGTAAAAGAACAGAGGTGAACTATGTCATTGCGTAGGATTACATGCCTATGTCTCGTATTAGTCCTCTGTTCTTTCATAGTTGTAATGACCAATTAGAATTTTAAGCTTTAAGGCTTATTAAAGGTTTTAGTCAATACAACAATAACCGGTATAAAAAATCATAAAACAACTTAAAACGT